>JBEKGL010000355.1:0-4785 GCA_050012815.1 Thermoguttaceae bacterium | reverse complement strand
ATCCAGGCACCTTCTCATTCAAAAAGACTGCGGTTGTTGGCCGCGCATTGGCAAGCCGCGGCCAACGGCTGCGGCTTTATGGATTTCACAAGATTCAACATCCTTTATTTACGGGTTTTGCGGGGAGCCGTCAAGGAGTGGGATGAAAAAATCGCCCGTAAGAAACAAAAAAAGCCCGCGGGGGATATCCACGGGCATGTAAAAGATCGGTTTTTCGGCGGATGAAAGAATTATTCCTCGAAGGGGTCTTTATCCTTATTGGTTTTATTAGCGTCTTTGGGGGCGGGTTTTGCCGCCTCATCGCCGGCTTTGCTGTTATTCACGGGTTCTTCGGACTCTTTTGGCTGGCGTTCGTTAGGTGTTTTTTTCGCGGCGGTTTCTTTCTTGGGGGCCGGTTTTTCTTCGCCGGTTGTTTCCGTCTTCTTTTGGTCGGCGCTCGATTTTGCCGCCTCTTCGGCCGCCCGCCTGCGCGCTTCGCCGTGCGAGATGGGTTTTGTTAAGCCGATCTCGTGCAGGCATTGGATCAGGCCTTTCGAATCGGCCAGATAGATGCGATCGGTGTCGTCGTTAAGCATTTTAACGCTTAGCGATGCAGTTGGCAGGACATCGAGTTGGGCGCCGGTAGCGGCGTTGAGGACCCGGGTGAATCCCACTTTGTCCGCGCAGTACACGCGATTTTTGCTGGCCGCGATAAACTGGACAATATCGGGAGCGAACCAGATTTGTTTGCCGGTTTTCACGTCGATGCAATACAGCCCGCCAAGCGAGGCCACGGCGTATACCCGCTCATCGATAACCACTGCCGGTTGAGCGAGCGGTTCGCCCGCCGAAAATCGCCATAACGATTCGCCGGTTTTTTCCAGGATGGCATAAACATATCCGTCGCCGGAAGCCGCCAGAATAAGGCCGGAATCGCCGGAGATTTCCGGATCCGCAGGCAGATAGGTGGGTTCGGCGATAATAGGAGCGGTTGTTTCCAGGCGATACTTTATTTCGATGTGGGAATCCGCGTTGCGATCGACTCGCCCGATGTACATGCAGCCTTCATCCGTGGGCCAGACGACGTATTCTTCATCTTTGTCTTCCCGCGTGACCAAGGGCTGCACCAATGTCTTGCCTTTTGATTGGCATGATATGGTTTTGACTTTTTTTTGAGCAAGGCGGATATCCCGAATATCTTCGGTTTTTTTCTTGGTCGATTCTCCGGATGGAATAGGGGCGTCTTTATCCGGTTTTTCCAAGGGATTTTCAAGTTGTTTGATGCGGTAAGCCAACAACAGACCCTTAACCGTGGGCACGTATACCCGCTGATCGCTGACGGCCGGCCCCGCCCCGGGCGCTCCGTCAATATCCGTTTCCAAAAGGATGTTGCCGTTTAGGCGGTTGACCACGTATAGACGAGAGCCGTTGACAATGGCCAGTACGCTACGGCCGATCCCGGGCGACATGCTGGGATGCTCGGGCCGTCCGATTTGTTTTGCCCAAAGCGTGGCGCCCGTTTCGGCGTCGACGGCATGGACCATGGCCCTATCGGTCTGGGCGTACAGAATTCCATTGTACAATACCAGGTGTTGCAAGCGCGAGCGGCCGGGGTCCATCTCCACTTGCGTAAACCAGGCACGGGTCAAACCGTGCCGAGCGGCAAGGCCCTGGGGAATGATTTCGTTGGCGGCCGACTGGGCCCACAACGCACAAGGCTGCCAAGCGGCCAAAAGGGTAATCAGATAAAGTGAACGTCGTATCATAACGGATGATCCCTTTGCAATCACACTACGTTTTCGATGTTTAACCGATGTTTAGCCCCGGCACTCGTGCCGGGAGAATTATTTCATGACTCGCGGCACAAGTGCCGCGGCTAAACGGAACAATATCAATATTCACGTTCAGATAACACGTTTTATAATAATATACTCCGCCCCATTATGCACGCGAAAAACCCGAAACGGGTGCCCCACTGGGACCAAAATGGTTCAACACCGGTAGTGAAATCCGAAAAAATTTCAACATGGCGGATTATGATTTTGCCCATGGCGGGTGATAATGATAGTCGATATACCCAACTATTGGGTGGTGTGATAATTTGATATTGCCTCTATTTTCCCATTGCCGATTTCTGATCTCCGATTGTTCGCTTCGATTTAGGTTTGCGATAACGGGCCGAATCGCGGTTTTTTCACCCGCTGGACCGATGGGGGGATTTGCTTTACCATGATGAATATGGAATGGAACGCTTTGGGAGCCGGCGGATTGCAGCTTGTTGAGGAAATCCTGGGTTATTTGAATTTTTCATCCGGCGCGCCGGACCCGAAATTTCTCAAAAACCTTAACGACCTATTCGGGCGCATCGATGCGCAAAACGGCAGCGGCGAGCCGACGTGGCGGCGACTGGGGAACGTACTTCGCGATGCTGTACCAAGTATTTCCGGCACTGCGGAGGCTTTCCGTAGCGTGGAACAGGCCGAGGCGGTGGTGGGTTTGGTTTTCGATCACGCCCTGCCGGGTTATCGCCTGCATCATAGTGATCTGTTGTTCCAGCACAAGGACGAGCAGCTTTTTTTGCCGTTTTTCATGGGCCGGACGTGCGAGGCGGTATTGCAGCAAGGCCCGCCTTGGAACGAAATCGACCGCATAGTGCGCGGCGCGATGGCCGTGCTGAACGATTATATCGGGTACCGGCCCGTGGCCGTGCTGCAAACCGAGCAAAAAATCCAGCCCTACGCTCGGGAGTGGATTCGGCCGATTCCCTTATATATTCGCGGGGCCGGGGTGAGCGCCGGGCCGTATCGCGAGTTGGTGGAAGCGACGCTGGCGATCCTGGCTGAAACCGACTCGGCCGTCCTGTTCGACGCCATGTTTCCCCTCGATCAGTTTGACGAGTTGGCCGTCGATCCGCGGGCGTACGATTTCGATCATCCCGTGAACAAGCGGCCGAATTATCTTTTCGGGCAATGGGACATGAACCAGCTCGACGGGTCCGGGCGATGCCGCCGCTTCGTGGTGCAGCAGGCGGCGCTGGAGGCGATGATGGACCGCCTGAAAAACCACGGCAAACTAGCCGGTAAAGAGGTGCTTTTCGAGGAAGCGGCGGTTTTGGCCGGCACGATTTTGATGGGTTCGGGCATCAGCGGCAGCCGGCCCAATGCCCACGAATCCACGGTCAGTCTGGCAACGCTGGTGCAGAAGATAGCCGACTATCGCGACGTTTTTTATCGGCAGCTTCTTGCCCGGCTGGAGGGGGACCATGCCCAGCGGCTTAATCGCGAAGCGGCCGCGCTTAAGCAGCCTTTGGGCGGGGCAAGGCAGCACTTCAATCATTATCTGGCCCGGCGCCGCGCCGAACAATTGCAACACGTGCACCTGGCCCAGCTTTTTGCCCGGATGGGATACGTCGAGGCGGCCCGGCGCCAGGTCAGCGTGGTGCCGGTGGCCGCGGCGCGGATGCTCTGCGACATGCAATGCCGCTTGACCGCCGCGCATGGGGAAATCGATCGCGGACGGCTGGAGCCGGTCGTGACGCTGTTGAGTGAGATTGAAAATATCCTGCACCGCGCGATCGAGTGCGGGGCAATGGTCGATCCCTGGAACATTTTGGGCTTCGGCGGGCAATTCGGGCTGTTCCCTTCGCCGGAAAACAGCATCTACGATTACCGCATCGACGAATTGCTCAATCTGATGAGCGAAATATTCGGTTTATATATCCGCGCCGGCAAGGAGGCGGCCGCGTTGGGCAATAATGCCGTGCAGGGCGTTCTGGCCGGGCAGCTCCGGCGATTGACCGAGTGGTGGGATAAATTCGCCACCACCGAGGTGGGCGAAATCGGCGGCATTTCCGGGCGGGAGACTTATGAATCGGCCCAACAGGCGGCCTCCGCGCTTAAGGCCTGGCACGAAGCCGGGGCCGCGGCCGGCGACATCGCTTTTTGGCGCGGACACGTCGAGCATTTCCGCACGGCCAAGTCCTACGCCCTGGTCGTCGACTCCCTGCTGGATCACGGCGACCTGGTGGCCGCCCAGGCCTTGTTGGCGCATTGGCTCAGTCAGGCCGACGTCATCCCCTTGGCCGAGGAAAGCTATTCCTTCAACGAATTGGCGGTCCTGTGGATGGAAGACCTTTGGCGCTCCGGGCGGGAATCCGGGGAGAAGCCGAGGAATAATCGTCTTTCGCCCCAGCGCCGCTGGGCTTATGCCAAAAAATTCCTCGACTACTTGGAAGCCAACGCAGGTGAATTCTGGCGAGTGCCGCATCTGGAGGCCTTTGCCGAGGGCCTGGCGGCGGGCCAGGGCGAAGATGATGATGAAGAGCTTGAAGAAGAAAGCGATAACTTATTCAGCGCGGCCTACGAACAGCTTACTTATCGCGACAGCACCGACGACGGCATCGACAGTTCGCTGTTCGAGTCCGGCCCGGACGCCGAAGAAAGCGAGTTGGTATTCGAGGCCGAGCGGATCGTGGGGCACCTGGCGTTTCTGGCCATGATCGCCCATTTGTGGAAGATGACGGCCACGGTCAGCCTGTGCGCCGACGTCGGCGATTCTCGCCGCGACGAGGTCCTTGCCGGTTGGCGCGATCAGGCGTGCGCCAACTACCGGGAACTGTTGGAATTGCTCGCGGCAGTGCAGCGCTATCGCATTCCAGCGCCCAGCGGCGCACACGATTCGATGGTCGAATACGATCGCCGCCGCGGAGTGAAGGAGATGCTGCTGGAGAGCATCATCAACGCCTGCGTGGACACGGCCGACGCCATGCGGATGATCCGCGCGGCCATGGCCGGTCCCACGCCTCTT
>JBEKGL010000354.1:0-4805 GCA_050012815.1 Thermoguttaceae bacterium | reverse complement strand
CAGCCGCAGGAAGACGGCTTTATAAAGCTCAATACCAACGAGAATCCGTATCCGCCGTCGCCTGCCGTGGCCGAGGCGATTCAAGAGGCGATTGGCCGGTTGAAAAAATATCCCGACCCGATGGCCGAAAAGTTTCGTCGCCGGGCGGGCGAAATACTGGGCGTCGATCCGCGGTGGATCCTTTGCGGCAACGGCAGCGATGACATTTTGACCATCATCACTCGGGCGCTGGTCGGGCAGGGACAATTGCTCCGGCTGCCGTATCCCAGTTACGTGCTTTACAAGACGCTGGCCGAACTCCAGGGCGGCAGATACGAAGAGGTGCATTTCAACGCCGATTGGTCGCTGCCGGAGCGATTTGCATCGGCCGAGGGCAATCCGCGCTTGGTTTTTTTGGCTAATCCGAACAGTCCCTCGGGCACGATGGTTGCGCCAGAGCGGGTTTTGGAAATTGCTCGACGTCTGCCCTGTCCGCTTTTTGTCGATGAGGCTTATGTCGACTTTGCCGAGACCAATTGTCTCGATCTTGTGGCGAAGTGCGAGAAGATCATGGTTTCGCGTTCGCTGAGCAAGTCGTACGCCCTGGCGGGTTTGCGGTTTGGATATCTGGTGGCCCAGCCGCATTTAATCGAGCAGTTTGTAAAGCTGAAAGATTCGTACAACTGCGATGCGCTGTCGATAGCCGCGGCCACGGCGGCCATCGGAGAGCGTGTGTGGCTGAGCGAGAATCGTGCGAAGATCCTTGCCACTCGGCGTCGGCTTATAGGGAAAATGCGGGCGTTAGGGTTTATGACGGTCGATTCGCAGGCGAATTTTACCTGGAATACCCTGCCCGGCCGTTCAGTCCGGTCCTTTTACGAGGAACTCAAACGCCGCCGCATCCTGGTCCGATACATGGACTATCCGGGCTGGGGCGATGGATTGCGCGTGAGCGTCGGCACGGATGCGGAAATCGACGCCCTCCTGGACCAACTGAAAACCATGGTTTAAACAAATTTCCTCTCTTATGTCACGCAGCGCCAGCGTTCATCGCAAAACGGTGGAAACCGACATCGAACTGGAGTTGAATTTAGACGGCGGCGGCAGGGCCGAGATCGCCACCGGCGTGGGATTTTTCGACCACATGCTGACGCTGTTGGGCAAACACGCGGCCATGGATTTAACCGTCAGGGCCAGGGGCGATCTTCATGTCGATCAACACCACACGGTGGAGGACGTGGGCATCTGTCTGGGCCAGGCCGTGCGCGAAGCATTGGGCGACAAGGCCGGCATCCGCCGCTACGGTCATTTTACCCTGCCCATGGAAGAAACCCTGGTCACCGCCGCTGTGGACCTTGGCGGCCGGGCGTTTTTGGTTTTCAAGGCCGAATTCCCTTCGCAAAGAATCGGCGAGTTCGAGAGCGAACTGGTGGCCGAATTCTGGCAGGCCTTCGCCGCCAACGCCTTATGCAACTTGCACATCGTCGTCCATCACGGACGCAACAGCCATCACATTGCCGAAGCCATATTCAAAGCCGTCGCCCGGGCTCTGCGCAACGCGGTCGAAGAAGATCCCCGATTGCGCGGCGTGCCCAGCACTAAGGGAACACTGTAAAAGGTAGATGGTGAATAATAGGTGGTAAAAGGTAGGCAGTAGATGATTATCGGTTTACAGTTCACCGTTTACAGTTTTTTTATTCTTCATTCATCCTTCATCCCTCATCCTTCATCCTTTTTTACGCCGCCAAACGTCGGGATTGGGCAAACTGATTATAGATTTCGAGGATTTCCTCGCAATTGCGCTTAAGCGTGTGTTGGGAGGCCAGTCGTCGGGCTGCGTCGCCCATCCGTTGGCGCAAGGAGGCGTCGAGCAAGGATTCCATGCGTGCGGCCAGTCGTTCGGCGTCGGCCGGATCGTCCAAGAGCAGACCTTCGAGGCCGTCGGTCAACAGTTCCGCGGCCCCGTTTTCGCGGCTTACGAGCAAAGGCAGGCCGCTGGCCGCCGCTTCCAGAAGCACCAGGCTGCAACTGTCGTAGAAGCTGGGATGCACGAGCATATCGGCCGCGGCATAAAAAGGAACCGTATCGCCTTGCGGGCCGACGAAGGTAACCGGTAGGCGCCGCGCCTTGGCCCAAATCTGCCACGAGCGGAACCACTCGCCGCCAACAACCACGGCGTGCAAGGGCAGTCGTTTGGGTGCCAGAATTTCCAGGGCCCGGAGCAAAGTCGGCACGCCTTTGAGTTGAAAATTATGGGCCACGGCAAGGGCTAAGACGGTATCGTTTTCAATGCCCAGGCGTTGGCGCATGGAGCGGCGGAATTCCGCCCGGCGGCAGGGCGAAAACCGCTCGACGTCCACGCCGTTGTAAACCACGCGGATACGGCCCGGCGGCAGATGGTGATACAGACGGAATTCGTCGGCCACCTTTTGAGAAATGGCCAATAGAATTTGATTTTCAGCGGCGGCCTGGCGGCGGGCCACCATTTGAAGCTGTCGATAACGGGGCAGCCAAGGATCGACGTGCCGTTTGATGGAGCGGAGCCAAGGCGGCACTAGAAGCAACTTCCGGCGGGTAATCGCGGACCAGCACCCGCCGTGCGGCTGGAATATGTCGCAGTACCAGCCCAGGCCCATGTCGTGAATCAAATCAAGTTTCAGCGTGCGTAGTTTGGCCTCCGCCGCTTTGGCCAGGCCCAAGGGAGAGCGAATCCGCTGCAGGCGATGTATAACCACGGGCAGTTTAGGCGTTTCGGCTGGAATATCGCGCGCGACTACGTGCACCTCGTAGCCCCGTTCCAGGAGATTAATCGCGTGCTGATAGGTCCAGGCTTCGGCGCCGCCCCGGCGAGGGTCGAACGATTTGATCACCAATCCGATTTTCAAATATGAACTCCCATCGACTCATTACTCTCCACTCGCCACTTTTCAATTATCGTTTCCCAATCGCCGTTCCATGCGGCGTTGTTTGCGGAGCACGGCGCGGATGAGGCGTTTATCGGCGGGGCGGAGTTTGTCCACGCCCAGGTACTCCCGGATAAAGGCCATCTTGTGCGTGTTTTTAATGCAACAACTGGGGGCCGACCAGGCCAACTGCGCCAGGTCCTTGACGATCCAGCGGCGGCGGAACCAGCGGCGGCGTTGCACGCGCTGCAAGTCGATGAGGCGGATTTCCCGCCGCGCCGGCGCTACGTCCTTTACAAAGAAATGGCAACAGTACAGGTCGCGATGATTGTAGCCGGCCGCGTGCAATCGCCGCGCGATTTGCGCAACGTCGCTTATCAGCCGCATAAGATCGCAATCGCGGGCACTGCGGTGGGCGCAGGGCGACAGGACAAACCGTCCTCGCAAGTAGTGGTGCATTTCCGAGTAATTTTCCAATTCCTCGGTGATAACGAAGGATTCTTGCAGCCCGTCGCCGCGGAGCCGCTCGCCGTAGGCTATCAGCCGCATCACCGCGATGCCTTCGGTGGAAAGGGCGGCTACGTTTTCAGCCTCGATGCGGGCGGGGGTCGGGGCGGGCTGAAGCCCCAAGAGCGCCCTCAGCCGGCTGCCCAATGAGCGCACGTGATGTTTTTTCAGATATAAACCTTGGGCCCGGTCGTCCGGCGAGCGGACGCGCATGTGCCAGACTTCCCGGTCTTCGAGCCATTTTTCGCAGCGGCAATCGGCCCTGGTCATAATCTGCTCGAAGCCGATCAAGCCGGCCCGACGCAGCGGCTCGCTAAAGCGGCGATCGAACCACACGCGGCCGTTGTCGGCCGGCTCGAATCCCAGTTTGACCGGATCGGTTGACGCGGAATCGTTTTGACTTTGAATCATGGGCGGAATACCACATTCTTATATTGACGCGATGTTTCCTGGCCCCGAATTTAACAAGTTACTTTCGTCTACAAACGTAGGGAGCCGCAGTACCGCAGGCTTAACGGCGTACTGCGAAACCTGGGAACTTGAAACAAAGTGCGGTTGGGGGATCGGTGGGCAGCTTTCCAGCATTTTTGCGACCGCGTCAAACACCATATCCACGGTCAGTTCGCGCATGCAGCGATGGTGTCCCAGCGGGCAGACCCGTTTTTTACAGGCGATGCAATCCAGGTCCAGCGACAGGTTGATCGCCCGTTGCGTGGGATGTTCGCTCCATAGGGGCGGCGTCGGCCCGTAGAGCGTAATCACCGGTTTTCCCAAGGCGGCGGCGACGTGACGCGGACCGCTGTCGGTGGAGACCATCAGGCGTCCGCGCCGGATGCAGGCCTTGGCCGTGCCCAGATCCAAAGGCTGATCGGCCATGGAAAATACGCGGGGACTATCGGAGTATTTTACGATGTCATTTGCGATGCCTCGCTCATTTGGACCGCACATGACCAGCACGTCGTGATCGCATTGTTTTGTCAGTCGGCGCGCCAAGGAGCCGAAGTATTCCACCGGCCAGATCCTGGCCGCGCCGTACGCGCTGCCGGAATTAAGCACAATCAGCCGGCCGTCGCGGCGCAGGTCAAGGCGTTTAAACACGGCATCGGCCGAGTCTTCATCGAAGACGGTGGTGGACAGTTCCAGCCGGGCCGATTCGTGGCCGCATCCCAGGGCGTCGGCGATGGTCAAATAGGTTTCGACCACTGGTTCCTGAACGATTCGGCCGCGTTGCCGGCGGGGATGGAGTTTACACGTCAGCAGCGGACCGCGTCCGTATTGCGCATAACCCAGTCGTTGTTTTACCCCGGCCCACCAGGCCATAAGCGCGGGGCGGAACGAATTGGTCAGCAGTATTGCCAGATCGAAATGTTCTTGGCGCAGGCGGTTTGTCACGGCCCAGGCTCGCTCGGAGCGATC
>JBEKGL010000353.1:0-4805 GCA_050012815.1 Thermoguttaceae bacterium | reverse complement strand
TACGGTGGTATGAAATACCAGGCGGTTAATCCCAGCGGTGAAGACCCAATCGCCTTCCGCCTTCAAGTTGTTCGGGCATTCCGTCCATCTCGTGTTTTCAGGCGCGCCGGTGAAAGCTTCGGCGGCCGCAATTGGCTTGCCGAAGGTGTGGGCCGCTGAAGGGGCAAGGTACGCCCTAACATCGCCGGAGCGGTGGGCCCAGAACTCCGCCATGGGGATATCCAGCTTCTCCGTTATCTGTAAGCTATCGAAGACGGCGTCGCCATAGGGTTCAGCAGTGAAGATCAGGCCATTGTTTTTGCACAATTCGTGAAAACGGCCGTAGTAGTTTTCGGCCAGCAGGTCGGCTTGAACGCGACGAATATCGAAAAGGAATTGGTTCGTTTTTTCGACGCTACCGATAATTCGCCCGGTCATGGCGAGCAAATAAGATCGAATGTCATACTTGCAGCGGCTTTTGAAATCCTCGGGAAAGTTCTTTGTCCAATTTTGTTTCCCGGCCTCCCAACTATCGATAGCGATGCCGTTGAAACTCTTTCCGACCAACGGACCTAGTTTATTTAGTAGCGGTTTTATAAATGTATTAAAATGCAAATCCACCGATTCTTTGCTAAAATTGTCACATTCTAATCCTGCAATGGAGTCGGGCACTGCATAGACATACTCGCCGGTGGTGGTGTGTCCGATGCGGAGGATGGTCCACGATCCGGCCGGAGCGTCCCATTTCAAGCGGCCGTCGCTATCCATTTTGTCGCTGAGATCGACGATTTTTTTCGGATCAATAATAAGTTCCGGTTCGATTTGTTGCCTTGAGGCAGAATCGTCGCCGGCTGGAGCGCAGAAATTCGCCTTTCCCGGCCATCCCTGCAGGCGCGGCTCGGCGTGCAAGGCGATCTCGCATATTGAAGTCGGCTGTCTGGTCGTTAGGCGGAAATACTTAGCCTTCACCGCGGGAAAACTCTGCGAACCGGGCGCGTCCATTTGCCGCAAAACGGGCATGGTTATTGTGCATACATTGTGAAATTTGGTTCCGTCGTCCGAGGCTTCAAGCTCAAAATTGCGAACATAGTCTTTCGGGCCGTGAAAACGATTCGGCGGTTCGTCGGCTTTACGGATAATACTAATTGCCCTGGCCTCGAAAGGCTCTGAAAACTCCAATATCATGAGCGCGGGCTGATCGGCCGTTGGGTCAAGCCTCATTTTGGTTTCGGGATTTTTATCTAGCAAGAGTTTTTTGTCAACTTCCGCTCCGTTTATCGTGATCTTTTCGACCATATCCTCCATGACCGCATGCTCTACCGGCAGGGCCGGATACGCCAATACGAACGCGTCGCGATAATACCCGCGTTTGGCGTAAGGTTTGGGAAGTTGGATGTCGATCGGCCCGGCGGCAACGGCGAGAGATTCGGTCCAGACCAATTCCTGCATGGACATTTCAGGCGATATCCAGGGGCCTCCGGCTCCGGAATATCCGGGACTGTTGTGCATGGTAAGGTCCAATCCCAACCGGTTTGCCTCGACGGCGGCATGTAGAATCATGTCAGACCATTCGTCACTGGCGAAATCGACCGGACCTCTGGGAATTCCTACCGCATTATTGAAAATCATAGCCCCCGCCACACCGCTTTGTTTCATCGCCTCCAAATCGAGCGTGATGCCTTTTTTGGTGATATTGCCATTCATCCACATCCAGTAGGTATAAGGGCCCGCTGACGTCGGCGGTTGCAGAAACCCTTTTTCGATAAGATCATCCATCTTGGGGTGGAGTGCCGCTTGGCCTGGCTGGACCGGTGATTGCGCCAACAAGTTGCTGACAAACGGGCTCAGTACCATCCCCGCGGATGTGACTATGGTGTGTTTTAAGAAGGTTCTTCTTTTCATCACTCGGACCTATTTATCATTTCTGTTTATAATCTCAATGTGTTGAAACCGGTTCAAAGCGAAACCAGTCGATGTCGGCCTGGCCGATGGACGGTCGGCCGGCGGGTGCGTCGCAAAAAAGTCCTACCTTTGCCCCGATCCAGTGATCGTTCACCGCGGTAAAGGGGCGGCCAAGATCGCTAAACTTGATGCCGTCAGAACTATAACCGAATGTGCACACGCCGTGCGATGCGACTTTTACCCGCAAAAAAATGATTGGGCCCTTTGCGGCGGCGGTGTCTTCTTCGTGGTCGGCGGGACTTGGGCCCGGACTGGGCTTTTGCCGCGCGTCGGAGGTGGTTCGGATTATCTTTAAACCGTCGGGAGTTTTCAGAACCTGTAATGAGGCTGTCGCCCGGCCGGCAATCACCAAACCGATGCGGTCCTCATCTTCCAAACGGGTAAGGTCAATTCGCGTGGTAACCGTGAATTGTTCGGCAGGGAATTTTTGCAAAAGCAGGTTGGGATGATCCGAAAGCGGAGTAGGTTCGTCCGCTGCGACCGCGGCCATGCGCAAAAAACCACGCCGATCGGTCAGCGAAATCCAGTCATCAATAAAATTTGCGAACCACTGCCATTGCAGACCTAATTTCGGAGCATCGAACTCGTCGCTGGTTTGCGGGACGGCGATTGGGTAATTGCGGCCGACGTCGGGTTTGCGATGGACTAGAACCGGCTGGCCCTTGCCGTCGCCGTCCGGGTCTTCGCCTATTATCGGCCAGTCGTCGACCCAGCGCAGCGGCTGGAGATGGACGATCCTGCCGTAGGGCAAATACTCCTGAAAGTGGACGAACCAGCCTTCGCCGTTGGGGGTTTCGACCCAGCCGCCCTGGTGCGGACCGTTCACACTGGTCAGTCCTCGATCCAGAACGATGCGCGAATCGTATGGGCCATAAATATTCTTCGAGCGGAACACGATCTGATATCCGCGTGCAACTCCCCCGCCTGGCGCCATGATGTAGTAATAATTGTTGCGTTTGTATAGTTTGGGTCCTTCAATCGTATGATATGGGCTGCCCTTGCCGTCGATCACGAGCTTGCCCTCGTCCAGCAGTGTGGCGCCGTCCGTGCTCATGCGGTTTATGTGGAGTATGTTGTTTATGCCCGCGCGCGATCCGGCAAAGGCGTGGACCAGATACGCCTGGCCGTCGTCGTCCCAGAATGGGCAGGTGTCGATCCAGCCTTTAGACTTCTTGACAAGGACCGGCGGATCCCACGGGCCGGCCGGATTATTGGCCTTGACCATGTAGATGCCGTTGTCCGGGTCGCCCACGAAAATGTAGAACGCGCCGTCGTGATAGCGAATCGCCGGGGCCCACATCCCGCCGCCGTGGAAAGGTTTGGCAAACTGATCCACTACCGGATGCTTATTGATCGCATGGCCGATAATGGTCCAATTCACCATGTCCTTGGAGTGCAGAACCGGCAGGCCCGGGAAACAACTAAAGCTGGATGCCGTGAGGTAGAAATCGTCTCCCACGCGGATCACGTCAGGGTCTGAATAATCGGCGTATATGATGGGATTTTTGTATGTGCCGTCGCCGTTGTCGGGACTCCAGAGCGCGGGCGAAACGGCGGCTGAGGATTTGATTGCGTCCGAATCCGGCGATTTCCCATTGCCGGGATTCTTGCCCTTGTCCGCATCGACCGCGTAAATGCCCGGCGGCCAAGCCATGAATAACGCCGCAGTCCCGATTAAACCAGTCAACAGGGCCGTGCGGAATAGGAATGTAAATTGAAATAATTTCATGCGCACGATATGGTCCTCCAATCTGGGCCGATCAGTCCGGCCGCTTCACGCTCCAACGCGAAATAGAACCGTGGAGCCTGGTGCTCATCCAGCAGCAGTAACCACACAAACTGTAAATGCTTTTTTTCTCTAGCCCAGGCGTTTCACGCCTGGGACGAGGAGAATTCCACAATCCCTTTCAGCCCCTTTAGGGGCGGCCGAAGTTCACAATGTTCCCATTGGGATAAATCGCAGATCTATTTTCATTATCCTAAAATACTCCCGGCTTTTCCGGAGGTTACTCACTGATGAACCACATATTCTTCGCATCTAAAGCTTTCTTAACTGCATCTCTAAGTTTATTAAGATCAGCAATGTAATATTTTTGATCTCTTGAAAAATGTCCCCAAGGGTAATACAGAGTGTAGGAAGTCTCTGAACCATCTTGATGTCTCAATGATATACATCCCAAAATAATATATTTAGCAGGTTCAGGATCTGTTTTAGAATTATTTATTGGAGAAAGAATTAAATCATCTATGAGTCTCTTATCGCTGATACGAATTCCCACACATATATCATCTGCGTAATCAAGCGCAAACACTACATAGGCTTCAATGACCTCGTCGTTCTTGCGTGTATCCATTTTCTTATGCTCATCAGTTACGATCTGTTCTTGACGATTTGTGCATGCAACAACCGTGCACACCAATAGAATTAAATAAAACAGGCAAATGGACAACCTTTTCATATTCATGATATGCCCTCCGAATAGTTTTAGTGTGATATTAGCGGCCGTTCAAAAATAACTTTGGAGTTTCTCCACAGCCATGCCCTCACCCCCTGCCCCTCTCCCAAAGGGCGAGGGGAGAAATCTGCAAAAAGTCCAGTTATTATTCAATGCCCGTCCCAGCGGAAAGAATCTCCCTTTTTGATATTTATCTCGCGGGTAGTTTCGCCGTATCGCAAGCGGCAGGGATTTCCAACCAGCGAGCGTATGTCGGCCGAAACCAGGCGGTCGTTCTTCCACTGGATATCGACTTCGAAACCGCCGCGTGCACGCAGGCCTTTTACCGAACCGTCGGGCCAAGCCTTTGGCAGCGCGGGCAATAGTTCGATCTCGCCGGCGTGGCTTTGCAGCAACATCTCGGCAATG
>JBEKGL010000352.1:0-4812 GCA_050012815.1 Thermoguttaceae bacterium | reverse complement strand
CAAGGAATTGTAACTTCTAAAATAGCCTGAATCAAGGCAACTAAAAGAACCACAGGGGGTTAGGATTGCATACACCCGTCGAATCTGTAAAACTAAAACGATATGCAGTATCAACTCTCTTCCGCCGCCGAACGGGCCATGATCCACGCGGCCACTTGCATGAATCGTGCCGATTACGCCGAACTGGCCGCGCAGGCCCTTCTTGTGGGATTATTGGCCGAATCGGAATGTCGGGCGGCATTAATGCTAGCTAAACACGGGATAACCATTGAATCCGTATATCATCAATGGCCAAAATTGCTAATATCATCACCTGATGGGGGTGTTCACACTACTCCGCTAGAAATTGTCTTGCCCGAGATTGACCGATTGTTTCAAATCGTCACCCAATTGGTGGCGGAATATGTGAATCCCCCCATATTGGAGACGGAACATCTACTGCTCAGTCTGCTCGTGGCCGACAACGAATTATCGCATTGGCTTAACCAGCGGGGGGTGCGTTCGGAAGATGTCCAGACCGATATACGCAATCGCCACGGCTTCCGCGAAGGACCATTGCCTATGGAATCCGAGCCAATCGCCAAAACTTTGGATGAAGAATTGCAAATTGCAAATTGCAAATTGCAAATTGAAAATTGCAGAGAAAGTGGGCAGTGGGAAGTGGACAGTGGGCAGGGTTCAGGGTTCAGGGTTCAGGGTTCAGGAAACGATGGGCAGGATTTAGCGGATGGCGGACAAGCGGCGGGGAAGATTCATCCTTCATCCTTCATCCTTCATCCTTCTCTCCGCGTCCTCGATGCGGCGGCGAATCGGGCCCGTGAGGGTTTGCGCGTGGCCGAGGATTTCGTACGCTTCGTGCTCGACGATCGGCATCTTACGGAACAATGCAAGCAATTGCGCCACGATCTGACTGCCTTGTTGGGCCAGATGCCCGGCGAAAAGTTTTTGGCGGCCCGGGAAACCCGCTCCGACGTGGGCACGACGTTGGCCACTCCGTCCGAAGAGCATCGCTCCGATGCGGCAGAGGTGCTTTCGGCCAATTTCGCCCGCCTTCAAGAGTCGCTGCGCAGCCTGGAGGAATTCGGCAAGTTGATCGATCCGCTCTGGGCGGCCGAAATAAAACAACTCCGCTACCGCAGTTACACGCTGCATCGGGCGGTGGAAATCACCAGAAATAGCATCAAGCGGCTTGCCAACTCCCGGCTGTATGTGCTGATTGACGGGCGATCATCGCTGGATGAATTTCGGCAACTGGCTCAAGCGTTAATCGCGGCCGGGGTGCATGTCATTCAACTTCGCGATAAAAAACTCGACGACCGGCAATTGTTCCAGCGTGCTCGAGTTCTTAGGGAATTGACCCGGGGCACGGAAACGTTGTTCATCATGAATGATCGGCCCGACCTGGCCGCCCTTTGCCGTGCCGACGGCGTTCACTTGGGTCAGGAAGATCTTTCGATAAAAGACGCCCGGGCGATTGTGGGAGTGGATGCGATCATCGGCGTTTCGACGCACACCATCCATCAGGCCCGGCAAGCGGTTTTAGACGGGGCGAATTATATCGGCGTCGGCCCGACGTTTACCTCTGGCACGAAGCAGTTCGAAAAGTTTCCTGGCCTGGAGTTTTTGCGGTCGGTGGCGGCCGAAATTCGTTTGCCTGCCTTTGCCATCGGCGGAATCACATCGGACAATGTGTCGCAGGTGTTGGCAACCGGTTTTACGCGCGTCGCCGTGAGCGGGGCAATCGTTTCCGCAGCCGATCCTGCCGCCGTGGTCCGACAGTTATTCGATACATTGGAAAACAAAGACCATAAAACCGTTTAGCCCGGGCACTTGTGCCCGGAGGATTGTGTGAGTTTACTGTCCACAGTTTACAGTATTTTCATCCTTCATCCTTTCTTCCAATTCACAATCACCAATTACAACCATGCACTACGAAGTCGAACAAAAATATCCAGTGGCCGACATGAGGGCTTTTCAAGAGCGTTTGACCGCGCTGGGGGCGACGATCGAGGAAGTCCATGCTGAGGTCGATTTGTATTTCGCACACCCGGCACGCGATTTTGCCAAGACGGACGAGGCCCTGCGCATTCGACGCGATGGGGTGAGGAATTTTATTACTTATAAGGGGCCGAAGATCGATGCCACGACTAAAACCCGCCGGGAGATCGAACTGCCGCTGCCCGACGGCGAGGAGTCGGCCAAAACCTGGGGCGATATGTTGGAAGCTTTAGGCTTCGAGCCTGTCGGCGAAGTGCTCAAGCGGCGGCGCAAGGCCCGAATTCTATGGCAAAGTCAGGCCATAGAATGTTCTTTGGACGAGGTGCAAGGATTGGGGAATTACTGCGAACTGGAACTTTTAGCCAATCTTGCCGATGTCGAACCCGCCAAGGCATGCATCGCCGCGCTGGCCAATAATCTTGGTCTAAGACAAAGTGAAAGGCGAAGCTATTTGGAATTGTTGCTGGAGGCTGAAGGCCGAAGGTAAATGAAAAAAACGCTTGCGTTTTCGCAACGTAAACAAACGCGCTCGCCTACGGCGCGCGGCTAAACGTATTACTTCCCAGTCTCTAATCTATAATCCCCAATCCCTAATCGATGGGTCAGTAAACTGACCATCCCTTATTTCTAATCCCCAATCCCCAATCCCTAATCGATGGGTCAGTAAACTGACCATCCCTTATTTCTAATCCCCAATCCCCAATCCCTAATCGATGGGTCAGTAAACTGACCATCCCTTATTCCCAATCCCTAATCCCCAATCTCTAGCCCCTAAATTAAAATGCCCTTTCGTGGAAATGGGGAATCTGCGATACTTGGCATGGGTTGATTGGAAGGAGCCGATATGTCAACATGCAAACCTTATACGATATTCTTTTCTGTGGGCGAGCCGAGCGGGGACCTGCACGGGGCTAATTTGATCCGGCAGTTGCAAAGCCGATGCCCGAATCTGCAAGCGGTCGGTTACGGCGGGCCGAAAATGGCCGCTGTCGGGTGTAATCTACATGCCGATCTAACAGCCTTGGCCGTGATGTGGTTCGCCCGGGCGCTTATAAATTTTCACAAATTTTGGGGACTAGTCAGCCGGGCCGATCGCTATTTTCGGCATCAAAAGCCGGATGCGGTGGTGCTGATCGACTATCCGGGTTTCAACTGGTGGATCGCCAGACGGGCGAAGTTGCACGGGATACCGGTGTTTTATTACACTCCGCCGCAAATCTGGGCCTGGGCGCAGTGGCGGGCGCGTAAAATGCGCAAGTTCGTCGATCACGTGTTGTGCAGCCTGCCCTTTGAGGAAGATTGGCTGCGCAAGCGCGGATGCAACGCCACGTTCGTGGGCCATCCGTTTTTCGATGAGGTCGAACGTTACACGCTCGACGAAACGTTTATCAAAGAGCATAAGCGGCAAAGCGGACCGCTGCTGGCGATCCTGCCGGGATCCAGAAATCAGGAGGTCGCCAATAACCTGAAATGGTTTTTAAAAACGGCGGCAATCGTTCGAGAGCAAGTGCCGGACGTCCGATTGGCCATGGCCTGTTTCAAAGCGCGCCAGGCCGAAATTGCCCGGCGGGAAGTCCAGGCGGCCGGATTGCCGGTGGAAATTTGCCTGGGAAAAACGCCTGAATTGATGTCGCTGGCCGATTGCGCCATGGCCGTTTCCGGCTCCGTGTCGCTGGAACTGCTGTATCACGCCAAGCCTACGGTGATTCTTTATTGGGTCAGCCGCTTGGGCTACTTCGTGCAGGGGTTTTTCCGCAAGGTGAAGTACATCACGCTGGTAAATTTGCTCTCGACCGACGAACTTTTTCCGTCGGACGTATCGCCTTACGATCCATCGCAGCCGGACGCCGATAAAGTGCTGTTTCCCGAATACTTGACTTGCGAAGACAAGTCGCAACAAATTGCCGCCCATTTGATCGAGTGGCTCCTGGATCCGGCGAAACGTGCGGCCCGCGTCGCTCAGTTGGAGGCATTAAAGGCCAAGGTCGCCCACGGCGGGGCATCGAGCCGGGCGGCCCAGTATATCCTCGACGTGCTTTCCCGGCGCAGTCACCCTATTCCTAGGCCGCATTTCCTGCCGGTCGAGGAAAAAGTGGTCGGCGGGCAGTGAATAGTGGTCGGTGGGCAGTGGGCAGTGGGCAGTGGACAGCGGAAAGAAAAAAGTGAAGAATGTTAAATCCTGAACCCTGAACCCTGAACCCTGACCACTGAACCCTGCCCCCTGAACCATTCCATGTTTGGCGAACCCGCACCTTCTCAAGGCGATTTACATTTCAGACTGCTGGGGTTGCCCATCCGCATTCACCCGTTTTTCTGGATTGTGGCGGTGATTTTGGGAGCAAATCGCGGGGGAGTGCCGGAAATACTGATCTGGGTAACGGCCGTATTTATTTCGATCCTGATTCACGAATTGGGGCATGCCTTGGTCATCAAGGCTTATGGATTCCGTCCTTGGATCGTGCTGTACGGCATGGGCGGATTGGCCTGCCACGACCCCGCGGAAAACTACAATTCAAAAGCCAACACGCCGCTGGGGCAAATTTCGATCAGTTTTGCCGGACCTTTAGCCGGTTTTATCCTGGCGGCCGTGCTGCTGGGAGTGCTTTATTTGGCCGGATTTCAGCATCAAATCTCCTACGAACCGCCTTTGAGCCTTAGACCTTATTGGGTGGACGTGACCAGTGTGGTGGATTTGCTCAACGGCCGCGTGGAATTGACCCGGCGGGCGGAATTCGTCAACGATATTTTTTTTAACAGCATTTTCTGGGGGCTTTTGAACTGTAGTTTTCCGCAGGGTCGTGGCAGGTCAATCCG
>JBEKGL010000351.1:0-4817 GCA_050012815.1 Thermoguttaceae bacterium | reverse complement strand
AAGATCGTGGTCGATCTGGCCGTGGAAATCGGCCGCGAAGGCCGCGAGGGCAAGCCCGTGGGCACCCTGTTCGTCGTGGGCGACGCCCGAAAGGTCCTAAATTGCAGCCGGCCCACCGGTTTCGACCCCGTCCGGGGTTACAGCCGCAAGGAACGCAACCTGGACGATCCCCGGGTCCGCGAGGGTATCAAGGAAATCGCCCAAATGGACGGCGCGATCATCGTATCCTCCGACGGAGTGGTCGAGGCGGCCTGCCGCTATCTGGATTGCTCGGCAGCCGACGTGACCCTCTCCAAGGGACTAGGCGCCCGGCATTGGGCCGCCGCGGCCATATCCAAGGCCACCAACGCCGTGGCCGTTACCGTCAGCCAGACCAACGGCACGGTGCGCATCTTCCACAACGGCGAAGTCGTGCTCCGCATCGAACCTTATCTCCGCCGCCCCATGGTCTGGAAATCCTTCGAATTCGAACCGCCCCCGTCCGAAGCCAAACCCAAGCCCCGCGCCGACGGCGGCGAGTAAGGGGAAGGATGAGGGATGAAGGATGAAGGATGAATGCAGAGTTCAGAATGATGAGTGATGAATGCTGAATGAAACCGCTTGCGGTTTCGCATCCTTCAACCCTTTGCACCCTTCATACCCTTCACACTCTTAGCCCAACTCCGTACTTGTATCTTCAAAACTGATTACTGAAAACCGATAACCCCCTTCCCCCTTCCCCTCTCCACGTCTACCCACAACACCATGGAACGTCAAGAAAGCCCAACACACTGGCAAAGCCAGGGGCACACAATCTCAGCCCCTTTCGTCATTGCCACCCAGCCGCGCGGGTGGTTTCTTTGGTGGTCCTGTCCTGTGCGTCGCAAGTAAACGCGGTTATTCTTCGCACTCATTAAGGAACAGTGTTTGGAAACGGTGCCAAGCGGTGTTGAAGCTCGCGCGATGGCCATTCAGTGAGCTACGCCAAAACGTCTCCAGTTCATCGTGTAGACCTTTTCTCTTGAAAAAGCTGGAAACGTCAATCGCTGTTGGGCCTTTGCCGCGATGGGCGCGAAAGAACTGCATGGCAGACTTGAAGGCAGCATCAATGGCTCGGATAAGGGCGCGCAATAGGGATTCGTCCCAATCGTACAATTCGTTCAATACACGGAACCTCTCTGACTTTGCCTTGGTCTTCAGCTCTGGACTAAGCCGCCTCCACATGAAATGAATGACCAGCCATTTCGCATAAGCACGTTCTGGATAGCCTTTAGCTGCCTTCTCAGCAGCCTTGAGCAGCCAATAGCGGGCCAGGTAGAATCTGGGGTTATCGTTCGGAAACACTTGTGGATAAAGGCGCTCCTCAAAGAGCCCTTCTTTCCCCTCACGAACGATCCAGGGATCGAGTTCACAAGCAGCAACCGCCTGTGCCAACTCCTCTTTTCGAATAAACACCTGGTGCCGACCGAAGCCCCTGAGTCTGGCCTCACCTTTCGTTTGACGTTTCCGCATGTAGTAGTAGCCGAGATTGCGCAAATGGCGCTCCAGTTCGACCTGCCTTCGATCATTCGACATAAGATCAGATGGGCGAATGGCGTTTTGGAGGTTTGTTGCCGCCACGATACTGGAGACGAGCGTCTCGAAGTGGTCAGACACGTCATCTGACTTTCGCGGCACGCTGATTACCCGAACGATAACACTGGCATGGTGTCCACTGCCTAGATTGGCATGTAATATGCGCGTTGTCTGCTGTCCGTTGATGACTTGCGGATTCTTCACGTGAAGGACATCCAGCCCACCGCGACTGGTTCGCTGGGCCTCATCGCAGACTATGGTGACGCCGTTGTTGTAGTACCAGAAAAACTCTGGCTCATTTTCCAGCGTTTCTTTCATGCTCTCGTTGATCTCTGTGTTTCCCAAGTAGCCGCGGACGTTCCGCGCAAATAGCCTTGGCCCCGCCTGTTCGTAAAGACCAGCAACGGCATCGTTCGTCATCGAAAACACCCATGAGTCAATATGCGTCTTGCAATCGTACCGATGTAGAATTTCCTTAACGACCACCCCGCGCCCCGACTCCATTTCCAGGTCCAGCGCCGGAACTGGAGGCGCAACACCATCCAGGTAGTCTCCCAGCATTACAAGCACCTGCTTGCCGTCGAATATGTCAATCGCGGCATTGGCATCTGCACGCCGGACAATCTTCTCGGCTTCGTTTCTTAGTCCCTTGCTACATTTGCCGGTCGTCACATAGTGGAGTTGCAGGCGATACCCTCGATCCATGATTCGCTTGCGCGCGACCGTCAACATCTCTTGCACTTTGGGGGCCAGTCCCTGCCTCAAATCGTCGAATGCCTCCTGGTTGACCATGTCCGGTGCAAGTTGGGCGAATGCCGTAATGTCGGATCTGCTTTCCGTGGTCGATCCTATTGATTTGTGGTATTTGCCTTGAACGAGGAAGACCTTCTTGGCGTCGTCGTTTACCAGAATAGCGTCGTTACTCTTGTCGCCGCTCTCGCCAGTCAACGCATCCCTGGCAACCATGTCATCTTCGGTCACGAATGCCCGAAGAAACCAGACAATGAACAGTTCATGGTCCTGGAGCGTGTGGAACCTCTCTCGCAGGTCGTCGATCTCCCGCTTAAGGTCGCGTTCAGCCAATGGTATTGGTCGCCTAATGTCAAAGCCCTCCCTTCAAAAGGTACATTATGCCTGAAAATGTGTTACCTACGTCTCTTTCACATGTGTAATCCATGTGGTTGCTATTAACAATTGTCCAGCAGTGTATTTCTGGAGATTGTACACCGTCCACTGTCCACTGCCCACTGCCCACTGCCCACCGCCCAATGTCCACTGCCCACTAATTCCCAATCTCTTTTCCCCCACTGCAATTGCACCTATGCGCGATGGCAATTGCCCGCGTGTAAAATCCACTTATATCGATCCATCGCATTAGGCCGATGTAGCAATGCCTTGATATTTAACCAATTGCAGCAAACGATTTTCCCGCCCCATCGACGTAACCCTTGTTTTGAATTTGGCACAAAAATCAAATCTACCCATTTCGATGCAACTCTCGGCATTAAAGCAACTTACATAATTTTTGCGAATATTATTTATAAACATGCTCTTTTTCTTGGAAAGCAATTTCACGTCATTATACCCGACCTAACTCCATATCTAAAGCCAACTTTTTGGCCGTCATCAAAACAGCGTCTTTATTATTCAAACGCTTGAGCTAGGCGAAATATTCCAAAAACTAACGTCTAAGCGCGTTCCAGAAGAGCCCGCCCCATTTCCGCCCTATCCCCTAGAGCGGCCTGACGGCCGCAACCAAGATGATTGCAAATTGCAAATTGACGCAAGTGTTTATGTTTGTTCAATTTGCAATTTGAAATTTTAATTTTCAGGTTTCTTTTGCACTCTTGCACTGCATATAATATTTTTGAACGTAGGGAACGCAGCATTGACCGTTGGCTGCCATTAGAGTGCAACGTGCCTCGGGCGATTTGGCCTTTTCAAGGATCGCCTTCACTCGGGTTACAACTCCTTCGCTAACATCCTGCTCAATGTCGTGCCTAGTCAATCCGAAACACGCACAGATCGGGACATCGGGGTCTTTGGGATAGACAGGTTTGTCCAGATCGCTTTTTAGAATGACTCGCTCAAACGCATCAAAGTAGACCACATCGCAGCGTGGCGACGGGCAGAAATTGGCTGGATCGGCAACCTTCTTTTGCGTTTCTTTAAGCAGATGGAACGCAATAGTTTCAATTCCCACAGGCTGTCCTGCGGAGCCACATCTGGGGCAATAGTCTATTGTGCTGTCAGGTTCTCGGATGAAGGCTTTGTTCATAGTAGATTTTCCTTTTCAAGTGACTTTACCTGTCCTGATATTCTACCATTGCCATCCTGTTTTAGGTAGAATATGGAAACTCATGGTGAGGATTTTAGATATTGAATAAACAGAAGGCAATTTTCATGGATCATAAAGTCATTCGTAAACTGGAAAAGAAAATAGAAAAAGCCATTGCCGAGGTCATCGTAGTACACAGGGGACTTAAAAGACTGCTTTTACCACCTTGTCAACAGACAATGGAAATGATGGCGAGTGGCGGTGGCAGTTTACGAGGCGGTGGTTGAAGATCGTAAACGTTGCCCATAAAGATGCTTGCCAAGATCGAATTCATGAAACATAATCACATCATGAAAACCGTCCTCTTCCTATGTTCCGCCAATTACTACCGCAGTCGATTTGCGGAGCATTATTTCAACTGGCGCGCAGAAAATGATGGATTGCTTTGGCGAGCAAAATCCAAAGGCTTAGCCGTGGGGCGTTATGGCAACATCGGCCCGATTTCCAGATACACAATCGAACGCTTGAACGAACTCGGCATTCCCATCAACGGCAATTCCAGATTCCCGCAGCAAGTCACGGAACAAAACCTTGAGGATGCCTCTCTTGTGATCGCCGTTAAAGAGGCGGAACATCGGGAAATACTCGAACAGTCCTTCGCCGACTGGGCGGATCAAGTGGAATACTGGCATATAGATGACTTGGATTGTGCCAAACCAGAAGAGGCACTGCCTACTCTGGAAAATGAAGTGCTGGCTTTGTTGGAGAGGCTATCTTGTTCCTCTTACAGAGACATTTGATGGGATGATAATGGAAATTTGTCACCGCAACTGTGAAACATCCTGAAAATATTCGGAGAATTGGATGGAGGATTTGTTGTCAGAACTCGGTGCTAGGGTCGAATCGCCCGCCTGGGAACCGCTTCGTAGGCAACTTCAGGAAATATGTCGGCTGTTTTTGAATGTATCCGCCGATGCCAAGAGCG
>JBEKGL010000350.1:0-4821 GCA_050012815.1 Thermoguttaceae bacterium | reverse complement strand
GCCATGGAAGATGTCCAACGGCGAGACGATGTGGGAAAGCCACGGCTCGTCTGGACCACCTATTAAAGACGAGATAAGGAAACTCATAGCCGAAAAGAAATATAAGTTTCTTAGCGTTTTCGAGGATAACAACGGCGACAAGCAATACGTATACAGATTCAATTTCTCGGATGGCAGCAACACGGGCATGAATTTTTCGATGCGTCTGGAAGACGTGTCGTCCTGGGATGATTATCAGCGGAAGCAAGACGAACAACGCCAATTGCGGCACGACCGGATCAACCAGGCCATCGCCTCCGGTAAATTCCGCTTGATAAACGTGGAAGCGATGCAAGTCCATCTTTGCCGAGATGCGAAGTCCAAACAAGAATTCAAGGTTCAACGCATTCCTATCCGTGACGGGAAGGAAATCGCATTACCAAGAGGAGATTATGGGAAAATTCCCCCATCCGTAATGGAGACGAGTTGGCAGGAACATCTTGAGTTGATCCGCCAGGGAAAGCGGGAACTGTTGGAATTGGAAACCGTCAATAACTACACTTATGAAATGACCGCGGACGACGGAACAAAGATCATCTTCAATTACGGGGGCCAAGAGCCTCTGAAAATGCCGGAGAAAAAATAATTCGGGGCTGGAATGCATGTATATCGCAAAACCCGCCTCCCATATCGCCGCGACCGTCGAGCGCGGCTTTATGGATTGACAATTTATATTGGTCAACATCAAATGGTGAAACCGAATCTCAAGTCCAGAGCACATTGATCGGAATAGCAAAAATATTCTGGGCAAAGGGCACGGCCTGGTCGCCTTGGTAAAGGACCAATCCGCGGACAAAGCGGCCGCCGGCTATTTCAGCCAGGGCCTTTAGGCCCTTGAAGTCGTGAGCGCTGATGGACGACGTTGATTTTACTTCTATTCCCACGATTTGTCCGGCCGGATCTTCAAGAACTAAATCCACCTCATAGCCGTTTTCCGTGCGGAAATGATGGATATTGCAGCGTTTTTTCGACCAGCCGGGTGCCATGCCCACGCAAGCGTGGGCATGTGTCGTGGATAGACAGTGAATAGTAAACCTTTTTGATGCCGATAGAATAGCTCCACCCCTGCGCATGTCCACGCAAGCGTGGGCATGGCACCTGCGCAAGAAGAACACTGCTTGCAAGCAAGCAGTGGCACACGAATAGCAGCGGCGCCCGCGCCTACTTTTTCTTGCCGGCGGGTTTTTCCGATGACTTGGCGGCGGTTTTACCGCCGGTTTTGCCGGAGGCTTTGGCCGGGGATCTTCGGCGGAAACTGCGTTTGCCGGGGCCGGCTTCTACCCGGGCGGCCAGTAGGTTCAAGGCGTATTCGAAGGTGATTTCCTCGGGCGGGGCATCCTTGGGCAGCGAGGCGTTTGTCACCCCGTCGGTCACGTAAGGACCGTATCGGCCCACTAAAACCCGGACCGGCTGGTTGGTCACGGGCGACGGATCGAAGACTTTGATGGGTTCCTTACTCCCCTTGGCGGCTGCGCGCCGGACTTTGGGTTGGGCCAAAAGCGCAAGGGCCTGCTCCAACGTAACATCGAGCGGCGAAAGATCGTCGCCCAGCGAGCGGGTTTCCTCGCCGCATTTGACGTACGGCCCGTACCGGCCGTTGTGGGCTTCGACCGGCAGTCCGCTTTCCGGATGGTTGCCCAGGATTCGCGGCAGCGTCAACAATTTCAAGGCCATTTCCAGGTCCACGTCCTCGGGCTTCATGTTCTTCAGCAGCGAGGCGTTTTGCGGTTTTTCATCGTCCTCGGCCGTGCCGCGCTGCACATAAGGGCCGAACCGGCCCACTTTTACGAACACCGGCTTGTGCGTATCCGGACATAAGCCCAGCGGTTCCTCGGCCTGGGTCGATTTATCGAGCATGGCCAGGGCCGCTTCGATGGTCAATTCATCGGGCGGAAGCTTTTCGGGCAGGCTGGCTCTGCGATCGCCTTGTTCAAGGAACGGCCCGTAACGCCCCACGCGCACGTAAATCTCCTCGGCAGTTTCGCCCCGGCCTTCGGGCCGGCCGATCAGTACGCGGCACACGTCGCGGGCGTCTATTTCGCTTATCTTGTTGCTCAATTGCTGTTTGAGGCCCGGATGGGCGTTGCCCAGGTAAAACCGTTTCAGATAATCAAGATGGTTTAGTTCGCCGCGGCTTATCGCGTCGAGTTCATCTTCCATCTGGGCGGTGAATTGGTAATCCACCAGGTCGGGCAAGTGCGCCTCGAGTAAGTGCGAAACCGCGAAGGCCGTCCAAGTCGGAACCAGCATATTGCCTCGCTTCGATTTAAACACGTAATCCCGGGCAAGGATCGTTTCGATGATCGAGGCGTACGTGCTGGGCCGGCCGATGCCCATTTCCTCCAACGCCCGGGTAAGCGTGGCTTCGCTGTAACGATTCGGCGACTGAGTGGTGTGGCTCTTCAGTTCCAGATCATCGCAGCGCAGGGTTTCGCCCGCGGCGACCTGCGGCAGCACCACGTCGCGGTCGGAGATGTCGGACTCCGGATCGTCGGACCCTTCCACATAAGCCCGCAAATAACCGGGGAATTCGATGGTCTTGCCGCCGGCCTGGAACACGGCGCCGTCGATTTCCAGGGTGATCGTAGTGCGGAAACCCCGGGCGTCGGTCATCTGGCTGGCAACGGTCCGCTTCCAAATCAGGTCGTAGAGTTTGAATTGATCGGGGCTGAGCTTGTTCCTGAGCGACTCGGGAAAATCGAAGTCGTGGCCCGCCGGCCGGATGGCTTCGTGCGCCTCCTGGGCGTTTTTCACCTTGGTCTGATAAATTCGCGCCTGCCCGGGCAGATACTCGTCGCCGTATTGCGAGGCCACCAGCGACCGGGCCGCCTTGACGGCCACCGAGGCCAGACTGGTCGAGTCGGTTCGCATATAGGTGATATGTCCGGTTTCGTATAGGCTTTGGGCCACTTGCATGGAGTGCCGGGCGGTAAAGCCGTATTTGCGGTTGGCCTCCTGCTGCAGGGTGCTGGTGGTAAAGGGCGGATAAGGGCGGGTTGTATAGGGTTTGTTTTCCAGATTGGTTATGCAGGCCGAGCCGCCGCAGAGCCGTTTGAGCAATTCTTCGGCGCCTTTTTTGTCGAGCAACAGCAAGGCCGAGTCCTTCAACAATCCGGTGGCAGGATCGAAATCGCGGCTCTCGGGTATTTTCCGCCCGTCGGCCGAGATCAATTCAGCCTGAAAACTCTCGCCGTTGGTTTTGGCGAATGTACCCAGCAGATCCCAATATGTGGCGGTCTTGAAGGCCATCCGTTGCCGCTCGCGCTCCACGATCAGCCTTACCGCCACGCTTTGCACCCGGCCGGCCGAAAGTCGCGGCCGAATCTTCCGCCACAACAGCGGCGAAACGTCGTAGCCGTACAGCCGGTCGATGATACGCCGCGTCTCCTGCGCCCGGACCAGATTGTCGTCGATCTCCCGGGGATGCTCCAACGATTCGAGGATGGCCTCTTTGGTGATTTCGTGAAACACCAGTCGATGGACCGGCACTTTGGGCTGCAAGACCTCGCACAGATGCCAGGAAATAGCCTCGCCTTCCCGATCTTCGTCGGTTGCCAGATACAGTTCCCCGGCTTCTTTCAAGAGCGACTTGAGCTTGCGGACCTGCTTTGTCTTATCGTGGGGGATGATATAAATCGGCTCGAAATTTTCTTGCACGTTCACGCCCAGATAAGCCCAGTCCTTGCCTTTATAATCCTCGGGTATTTCCTTGGCGCCTTCAGGCAGGTCGCGAATATGCCCGATACTGGCCTCGATAGTATATTTTGGGCCAAGAAACTTGCTAATAGTCCTTGCCTTGGCCGGCGATTCCACGATTACCAGCGGGTTTCGATCCGAGGTTTTTTGTCTCTTGGCCATGTTTTTTTATTTCTTAGGTGTTTTTGAGAATTGGCATGTAATTGCAGGAAATCCTTATATCCAACACCCCCCCAGCTTGGATTGGCATTGCATTTATGTCAAAGCCTAATAAAATTGCCTGATTACGTCTATACTGATGCAAGCGTCACCATTACTCTTGCACAGATAGACTTGTCAAGTCTAAATAATTGATCCCAACCCCCATTTTGGAAGGATAAGCCTCCATGGCCAGCCCGTTTAAGGTCTTTCGCAAGCACCAAAAAGTCATGCTTGTCGGAGTGACATTTTTAGCTATGGTTTCGTTCGTATTTTTAGGAATTATAGGCGACCTGTTGAGTTCCCGGCAGGGTCAAACAAATCCCGTGGTTGTCCGCACGAGCAAGTACGGGAAATTGACTCAGCGCGATCTGTTTAACTTGCGGCAGGATCGGATGAAAGCCCTTGCCGTTCTGCAGACGATGCTTATCAAAATCTTTCCCCCGCAGATCGGCTCACAGATCGGTCCAGCTTGCCAGCAGTATATCGATATCACTTTCGGTAAAAACACTGAAGAGGATATTGTAATGAACTGGCTCAAGGCACGGCGGGCCGAAGAAATCGGGATGACAATCAGCAACGATACCATCAATGAATTTCTCAAAACATATCCCCTGGATTTTGCCCGTTCCTATCCCCAATTGCTCAAATTTGTATCGGAAAACGGCATCCCCGCGCAAGATGTCGCCGCGATGATTGATCAACAGAAACTTACCCAAGACCAGTTTTTCGATATCATGCGCGATGAGTATCGGGCAATGGAGGTTGGTAGGTTATTTGTTTTGAGTTTACAGGGAATTACCCCGGCCGAGCGCTGGGAATACTTCTGCCGGCTCCGCAATCAGGCGACGGTGGAATTGATTCCCGTGGAAGTAGAGCAATTTCTGG
>JBEKGL010000349.1:0-4823 GCA_050012815.1 Thermoguttaceae bacterium | reverse complement strand
CGGTGGGTTTCGATGGTTTTGGCGCTGAGTTTTAGTTTTCCCGCGATTTGCTGAGTGGTCAGTCCCTGCCCGATCATTTCGAAAACTTCCAATTCCCGGTTGGATAGAGTCTTGATGGGATCCGTATCCGCCGGTTTACCCACGAAATTGTGCATCAGCCGGTTGGACATGCGCGCGGTCAGGTATATTTCCCCGCGCAATACCTGTCGGATGGCATCGAGCAGGGTTTCCGTGGGTTCATGTTTGGGAATATATCCCAATGCGCCCGCGCGAAGCGAACGCTCGGCGAAGAGCAATTCATCGTGCATCGAGGAAACCAGCATTTTTACGTCCGCATGGTTGGCCTTGACGTGCTCGATAAGTTCCAGGCCGTGGCCGCTTTTCAGGGAGATATCGATAATGGCCATATCCGGCGGGTTGGCTTCGATCTGCTTAACGGCTTCGGCCATGTCCGCGGCCTCGCCGCAAACTTCCAAATCCGGCTCCAAGGCGATCAGTTCGGCCAGGCCGCGCCGCACAATGGGATGATCATCGACGATCAACACTTTGTGCTTTTTTTGCGCGTTTGGCGATTTGCTCGTGAAATTCATGACGATATATTAGAACGACCATGATAATTGACGTTAAGCATACCCTTACTAATCATTCTGCCAAATATGGAGTCGCTTGTCAATCGCGGCCGTTTAGACGAGCATCGGCCGATCCAGGCAGAACATTGCGGATGGCGGCAATCAAGAATTCCGCCGGTTCGTCCTTGGACAAATAACCTATCGCCCCTGCTTTGTATAATGCCTGGGCCATGTCTTCTTCCTTATGAGCGGAGAAGCCGATTACTGCCACGCCCGATTGCGCCGCGGTAATACGCCTTGCGGCTTCAATTCCATCCATCTTGGGCATGGTCACGTCCATTAATACCACATCCGGGTTTAATTGCCTTGTAAGTTCGATGGCCATTTCCCCGTCGGCCGCCTCGGCAACGACCTCGATATCCGCTTCCTGATTAAGCACGCCTAGGAGGCCTTTTCGAAGAATCGTGTGATCATCGGCCAGCAAAACGCGAATCTTTCGGGAGGGCGGCGTAACGGATTGGTTCGATGCGGCAAGCTCGGCAGCTTCCTCGATTAATTGCTCCACGGCTATTTCGCCTTCGACAGGCGATTGTTGCCAATGGCAAGGGGCGAAGATCGAGGCCCTGGTTCCCTTTCCGGCGGCGGCATGCACTTCCAACCGACCTCCCATCTGCTCTAACCGTTCCCTGATGCTGAACAGGCCGAATCCGCCCATGCGATCGCCGCCGGCATGCACATGTTCCGCATTAAAACCAACGCCTTTGTCCACTACATCGATGCGTACTTGCCGGTCGGGCGTCAAACTCATTTTTATCGTTGCGCTTTGCGCCCCGGCGTGCTTGACAACGTTAAAGAGCAATTCGCGAACCGACTGGAAGAGCAGGACCTTTATGTCTTCGGTTTCCGGTTCGGCTTCCGCGTCAGTCTCCACTTCAACCAAAAGCCCGTAGTTAAGCCTCATCTGCCTGGAGAGCCATTCCAGGGCAGGGGCCAAGCCGGCGTCGTAAAGGATCGGGGGGCTGAGTTCCATCGTAACCGACCGCGACTCCTCTATGCACTGCCCAAGCAAAGTGTCAAGGTGTTGAATCAAGTTTTGTAAATCCTTGTTGCACACTCTGCGCCGAAGTGTGGTAACGCTCAGCCGCGCCGCATACAAAAGTTGTTGCAAGTGATCGTGCAGCAGTTGCGCCAGCCGGCGACGTTCGCGTTGTTCGGTAAGGGTGAGTTCCGATGCCAAGGACTGCAACTGGGCCGCCCGGTGTTCGAGTGCCCGGTGCAGGGCGTGTAATTCTTTGTCCATTCTCTTGTGTTCGGTTACGTCGCGCGCCGCGGCAAAGACTCCCTGCACATCGCCGGCCTCGTTCCGGTAGACCGTGGCGTTATAGAGCACGTCGATTGTGCTCCCCGATGCGTGACGGATCGTCAATGGGTAGTCCGTCACTAATCCCCGGGATAGGACCGTGTGATATACCTCGTTGGCCTTTTCAGGATCGGTAAAATAAGCGGAAAAATCGCTGCCTATCAATTGTTCCCGGGCAACGCCCGTTGCCGCTTCAGTGGCTTTATTCACATCCGTGATTTGTCCGCCGGGGCTGATGGTCGCCAGCGGATCGAGGCTGGCTTCGAGCAGGTTCCTCGCATAACGGAATGCCGTGCGCAGTTCGGCGGTGCGCTGTTCGACGATCTGTTCCAACATCTCGTTGGCCTTTTGCAGAGCCTCTTCGGCGAGTTTTTGCCGGGTGTTGTCCTGCATGACGGCCTGGATGGCCGGTCGGCCGTCGTAATTTATCACGGTCCCGGAAGAGGAAATATGAATCATTTCGCCGTCGAGCCGAATTATCTTCGAATCGCGAAGCAGTGAGATTATGCCGGCATTTTGAATTTGTCGTATTCGTTCGGCGACCGCTTGACGATCGTCCGGATGCACGAAATCAAGAACGTTTTTGTCCAGCAGTTCCTCCGGCCGGGAAGCGCCAAACAGACGCATGCAGGCAGGATTGACATAAATGTACTTGCCGTCGCGATGCACGGCGATGGCCAGCGGGGAAAGTTCCACCAAGGATTGATAGCGGTGTTCGCTTTCCCGCAACGCGGTTTCGATCTTTCGCTGCTGTTGGCTTGCAATGATTTTCCAATCGCCGGATTGCTTGATCAACGCGAATTGATGGTTGCTGACCACGTCGATCACTTCGGAAGCATCGTATTTATCGAGGGGATAAGTGCAGACGGCCAGCATCCGGTAATTGCCGATCACATCGTTGATCAAGGCTTCGTAATCGGAGAAATCCTTCCAATCTTGCTTTTCCAGCCAGAAGATATTGCCCGACAGCCGAAGGCCCTCGTAACCCTGCCCTCGGGCATACTTTTCTTTATCAATCCAGCCTTGCAGCACCCGATCGGCCTCGAATTTTCCCAATGCCTTGTACCACTTGCCGTAATCGAGAATTTCGATCTGTCCGCGGCGAAGATAATCGTCCAAGTCGGGCACGATCCGCGCCAAGGCAATCTTGGCCTCGTCCGCTTCCAGCGGCTGGGAAGTGATCCATATGCAGTATTCATTCCGATGCAAACCCTCGCGGAAATAAGGCGCCAGGACGTCGATGAGATCCTGTTTTGTCTGATAAAACTGGCAAAAATGCGTTCCCCAAGGCACATCGCCAATAACGTCAATGCCGGTTCCTGTCATGATATATCCTGGGAAGTGCCGGTTAGCATACGGGTAAATGAGCGGTTCAATATGAAATAGACGCGAAAAGCCCCCAATATTTGCCTATTTATTGTTCTTCACTACTGAAACTCTCTGTAATTTATCACTTTAACTCCCCGGGCGTGATAAGGGATTTCCCTATGCCGCCTTAGTGATTGTCCCGATTTGTCCATTTCCTATGTGATTTACAATTCGTTAAATCAAAATGAGTAATGAGTAACGAAAAGGGCAACGGGCCGTGTTCGACAAAAAAGGATAAAAACCAGATTTCCCTCCAAACCGTACTTAAACACATTGGAGCCGACTGGCCCGGATACATCATCTCATTGAACATGCATGTAGGAGATATGCCATGTCAATCATCGATCCGAAATTGCCCTGTTTAGTAGACGAATCCAACGATCGGGCCTATGTGTTTTGGGAAATGGGAAGAATCGCTGAAAATCGGCTTCGCCATTCAGGCTACCTTGAACTACGAAATGTTTTCTGCGATTTCCACGAAGGGGTGCTCTCAATCCGGGGTCGGGTGCCCAGCTATCATCTAAAACAATTGGCACAAGCGATTGTTTCTGAATTAGAGGGAATTTTGGAATTGAACAATCAATTGGAGGTTGTCCAGTCCGGAGACGTCAGGCTATCCAATTATCGTCCAATTAACATTGCCCCCCGGCTGCGCCGTTACGTGTAGAGGGGCAACTATAGTGTTTTTTTAACGCCGCTCAATAAGGAGATTGATAATGCTGGTATTAACGCGAAAAAACGGTGAAACGATTTGCATCAGTCAAAAGATCGAAGTCACGGTGTTGTCCATTAGCCGGAACACAGTGAAACTCGGTTTTACGGCCCCACCACATATAAACATTCGCCGCCAGGAAATAGTCCCCATAGCCAAACGGCCCCCCCATTCTGAAAGAAAACCTTTAACCGCGCTTCTAGTTTGTCATTAGTTAGCCCCGTACTGATGTCTACCCCGATGAAACGCGGACTTCGGGACCTCGGCCGGCAAAAACATCTCAACGACTGCTTGACCGTGATAAAGTGTCTAAATCAGAGCCGGACCGTGTCGGTCCGGAAATACCGGGGCGACACGGTCCGGCTCTGATTTTTTTCCGCAGCAATCTTTTTTTAGACTCAACAATCTTGCACAATTCTCAAAACAAAACCTCCTCTCATATAAATCTCTATTCATACTGCCTGGTATTTGTCGCTTGATCCGTCGCCACATCACCCGACCGGGGGGATCGCTTCCGGCGGCACTTCAGGCTATGCTTGCAGGGAACTTCTTTTGTGCCGGCTGCATCGAAATAACAGGGGGCATTTTTTAGGAACTAGTCCCTGCGCTTTATGGGCAAACTTGCCGGTTGGAGTCTAAGCCATGAAAATCAGCGTGCTATTATTCGGTCTTTTTACTTTCGGCGGCGTTTTTTTAGGAGGATGGGCCATGTCGGCGGCGGATTCGGCGGATTTACTGTCTCAACGCGAACAGGCCTACAAATCCCATAAGCAGGGAAACTACAACGATGCCTACGAAGCATTCCGCAAGTTGG
>JBEKGL010000348.1:0-4825 GCA_050012815.1 Thermoguttaceae bacterium | reverse complement strand
TAGCCCCGGCACTCGTGCCGGTAGGATTTCCACAGTACGCGCGGCACAAGTGCCGCGGTTAATGAACCGTAACACAATAAATTATCCAAATCAGGAGGCCAGACATTCCTGTCTGGCTTGAAAAAGACAGGCAAGAATGCCTGTCCTCCTGGTAAAAATTGGTTAGCCCACTTAAAAAAATGCGTCTAGCCTACAGTTCCAATGCATACATGAGTTTTTCGATTGAGGAAAGCATCGGCCGAATCGCGGATTTGGGCTTCGAGGGCCTGGAACTGCTGGCCGACGTTCCTCATGCCTGGCCGGTTGATTTGTCGGCGGATAAGAAACGGGCGATCCGCGAATGTTTGGAGCGGAATGGATTGGCGATTTCAAACGTCAACGGATTTATGATGAACGCGATGGCCGATCCGAGAAATCCGTATTGGCATCCGTCTTGGATCGAGCCGGACCGGGCTTATCGGGCCGTCCGCCGCGAACATACCAAAAGGGTTTTGCGTTTGGCCAAGGAATTCGATGCGCCGTCGATGCAGACCGAGCCGGGCGGGCCGCTTGCGCCGGACCAATCGCGGCGGGCGGCCACAGACGTTTTTTACGACGAGATCATGCCCTGCGTGGAAACGGCCGAAGAGCTTGAGGTTTTTTTGCTGATCGAGCCGGAGCCGGGGCTTTTGATCGAGACCTTCGAGCAGTATTTGGAATTCGCCGACCGCCTGGATTCGCCTTGGGTGGGATTGAACTTCGATATCGGACATGCTTTTTGCGTTGGTCAGGACCCGCAAAAGTGGATCGCACGGATGGCGCCGCACACGAAACATTATCATATTGAAGACATCGCCGACACGCGCAGACATGAGCACCTGATTCCCGGACGCGGGGCGATTGACTTTCACGCCGTGTTGCGGGAAATTGCTAAAAGCGGATATAAAGGCTGGATCACGGTGGAATTGTATCCGTACATCGCTAATCCAGACGAGGCGGGCAAAGAGGCAAAAGAATTTTTGGAGGGCGTGATGAGAGAGATAAAAAAGGATGAAGGATGAAGGATAAAAATAACAATTTGGATTCGCATGGCGGGGCCACGGTGCGCGATTATTTGGAGCTGATGCGCTTGCCCAATGTGTTTACGTCGATGGCCGACGTGGCAATGGGTTTTTTATTCGTGCGGGAATTGGCCGGTGCAATCGACGCCTGGCTGCTGGGCATTTTGCTGGCTTCATCGAGTCTGCTGTATATTGCAGGCGTGGTTTTAAACGACGTGTTCGACCTGGAACTCGATTCTCACCAGCGGCCGTATCGTCCGCTGCCTTCCGGACGGATTTCGCCGAGTGCGGCCCGGCGGCTCGGCTGGGGACTGTTGTTTGCCGGGGCCGCGTCGGGCTGGGCGGCCGCATTTTTAATCGGCGACATGCTGCCTGGCGCAATAGCCGTGATACTGGTTATAAGTATTTTGATTTATGACGCCGGACTGAAGTTCACCGCGCTCGGCCCGGTGTTGATGGGTGCCTGCCGCATGTTCAACGTGCTTTTGGGCATGAGCGCGGCAGGTGGGCCGTTTGGGACTGAAAACTGGGTAGTGGCCGGGGCGATCGGTCTATACATCGTCGGCGTAACCTGGTTTGCCCGGACCGAAAACACCCGGAGTTCCCGGACGCACTTGGCGCTTTCCACGGTTGTCATGATGCTGGGGATCGCCTTATTGAGCAGTTTGCCGCACTGGTCCGAGCGAATCAATCCGCTTTTACACGAGGAGCCGCAACGATGGTGGTTGCTGATGCTTATATTGGGACTGTTGATCGGGTGGCGATGTTTGCGGGCGATCATCGAACCTGGTCCGGCGCAAGTTCAAGCGGCCGTGGCGCAGAGCATTATTTCGCTGATTATCCTTGACGCCGCGGCCTGCTATGTAGTTCGCGACGTATTTTGGTCGGCCATGATCCTGGTTTTGCTTTTGCCGGCGATGTTTTTGGGAAAATGGATCGAACTCACGTAAGGGATAGTAACGCGTCGATGTCCAAGCGAAAAAAAATCTCCAATAAGCCCGTTTTGCGGTCCTGGCCGGAAAGATTTGCATCATGGGCCGTGCGTTTTCGCGTGCCGGCAGGCGCGGCAATCATTGCGTCGGCGGTTTTTTTGGCTTATTTCCCCTGCATACAAGGCGGATTCATTTTCGATGACGAATCGATATTGTTGAACAACCCGCTTATCAAGGCCTCAAACGGCATATACAGTTTTTGGTGCACCGCCGAAGCCATGGACTACTGGCCGGCAACATATAGCACGCTGTGGGTGGAGTGGCGGTTGTGGGGGATGCATTCGGCCGGATACCACATAACCAATCTGGTCATGCACGTTGCGGCGGCGTTGCTCGTTTGGCTGATATTACGGAAGTTGTCCGTTCCCGGGGCCTTTTTTGCGGCCATGCTCTTTGCCGTGCATCCGGTGAACGTGGAATCGGCGGCGTGGATTGCTTCGCGGAAAAACCTGGCGGCGATGTTATTTTTCCTATTGTCGATCTTTTGGTATTTGAAGACCGCCGTGTCCAGGACTAGCCTGAAGACCTACATGCCCACGACAAGCGTGGGCATGGCACCAGCCCCTAGCCCCTCGCCCCCAGCCCCTAGCCCCTCGCCGCTTTGGTACTGGCTGAGTTTGTCGGCGTTTATGTTGGCGATGCTGGGCAAGGGATCGGTTTCGGTTTTGCCGGTGCTGCTGTTGGGAATAGTGTGGTGGCAAGAGTCCGCGGGAAGTGACCCAATTGCCCGAGGTCCGTGCACGGTATGGTCGGCGAAAATAGGACTGACCGCTTCCATGCGGCGGAACCTTGTCCGGCTTGCGCCGTTTTTCGTTATCGCCGTGGCGTTGATCGGAGTGAACATGTGGTTCCAGACTCGCGGCACGGGCATAGTGCTGCGGACCGCTAGTTTCACTGAACGAATGCTTGGGGCGAGCACAGCGGTATGGTTTTACCTTGACAAGGCGTTTTTACCGCTGAACCTTATTTTGATCTATCCGCGATGGCAAATAGAGGTCGGTAATCCGCTTTGGTGGTTGCCGCTTACGGCGGCCGCGATTGTTACGGCGGTGTTGTGGCGGTATCGGAGGGGCTGGGGCCGGCCGTTTTTGTTTGCCTGGGGCTTTTTCTGCGTGTCGTTGGCGCCGGTTTTGGGTTTTACTGACGTGGGCTACATGCGATTTTCACTGTTGGCCGACCGGTATCAGCATATCGCTTTGATCGGGGCAATTGCGCTGGCCGCGGCGGGTTGGGGCCTATGGCATCGGCGAATGCATGGGCCAGCCAGGTGGACGGTAAATAGCACGGCGGCCCTTGCCACGGGCGCGCTTATGATATTGACCTGGCAACAGAGCGGTTTTTTCCGCGATGCCCTTACACTATACGAAGCGACGCTGAAAAAAAATGCAGACTGTCCGCTTGCCCATTACAACATGGGCGTCACCCTGGTCCAATTAGGCCGAACGCGGGAGGCGATTGAACATTATGAGAAAGTCCTCAGCCTAGAGCCCGGTCAAACCGAGGTCCACATAAAGATTGGGCTCGCCCTGACTTACGCGGGCCGGTCACGAGAGGCGATCGAAGAGTTCCAGAAATTTCTGCAATCCGATCCGGACAACGTCGAGGTCCACAGATACCTGGGGATCGCCCTGACTTATGCGGGCCGGGCGCAGGAGGCGATGGAACATTTTCAACGGGCCTTGGCGCTAAAACCCGATTTCGCCGAGGCCCACCAAACCCTGGGAGTCGCGTTGTACCAATCGGGCCGGACGCAGGAAGCGATCGAACACTACGAGCAGGCCCTGCATTATAAACCCGACTATCCCGAGGCCCATCAAAACCTGGGCTACGCACTGTTCCGAACCGGCCGGACCCGGGAGGCAATCGAACATTATGAGGAAGCCTTGCGCCTGAAATCCGACCTGCCCGAGGCCCACAATAACCTTGGTCTGGCCCTGGTCAATTCCGGCCGGCTACAGGAGGCAATTCCCCATTTCATAAAGGCAGCCGAACTCCGGCCCGACTTCCTGGAAGTCTATTCCAGTTTAGCGATGTGTTATACCCAAACAAACCAGCCGGACAAGGCCGTTGCCGCGGCGCGGAAAGCCTTGGAGATTGCCCGATCCAAGGGGCAAACGGAGTTGGCCGGGCAGATTGAAGAGTGGATCAATTCCCACGGCGACAGCCGGACAACGCCACGGAAGGGTAAATGATGAATACTGATAACCGCCCACCTTAATAAAAAATGGGTAATAAACTTTCAATCCCTCATAATCCAATAACTCCAATCCCCAATCCCCAATCTCAAATCCCCAATCTCAAATCCCCAATCTCAAATCCCCAATCTCAAATCTCAAATCTCAAATCTCAAATCTTAAATCCCTATCCCCCACCATGTTTCTCGGCTACAACACTAACGGCATGGCGCATCACGACCTTTTCGAGGCGGTCGAGCTTATGTCCGAGATCGGTTATCGCGGCGCGGCGATAACGATCGATCACGGCGCGCTTTGGCCGCGTGATAAGGGAATCGGGAAAAATATCATTCGCTTAAAAAACTTGTTGCGCGATTTAGAAATGCACTCGGCGATTGAAACCGGCGCGCGATTCCTGCTCGATCCCCGCGTCAAGCACGAGCCCACGCTGGTTTCGGCCGATCCGCGGCGGCGGATCGATTTCTACAAATACGCCGTCGACTGCGCGGCGGAATTGGGCAGCGATTGCGTTTCGCTCTGGTCGGGCACGGTCCGCGACGGCGTTTCCCGCCACGAAGCCGAGAAAAGACTGGCGCGGGGCCTCGACGAAGTGTTGGAT
>JBEKGL010000347.1:0-4825 GCA_050012815.1 Thermoguttaceae bacterium | reverse complement strand
TGTTAAAGCAGCATGCCGGAATCCGTGCCGGTGCGAAGTTGGGTTTAATAAAGCGTATCCCAACCAGGGCGGGATTAGGTGGAGGTTCCAGTGACGCCGCCGCCGCTTTATTGGCGGCAAATCTCGCTTGGGAGCTTAATTGGCCCCTTGATAAACTGGCATGGTTAGCCGCAAAATTGGGTAGCGACGTCCCGTTCTTTCTCGCTTCCGGTCCGGCGATCTGCCGAGGCCGGGGCGAACAAGTCGAGCCGGTCGGCGCCCTTGGCACGCTGCATTTTGTAATTGTTCGGCCGCCTGTAGGATTGGCAACGGAGTCAGTATATAAGGTGTGCCGACCGGCCGAAAGGCCGCTGTCGGTAACGTCGCTTGTCCATGTCCTTCAGCAAGGAAATAAAAACGAAGCCGGCCAAATGCTCTTTAACAGATTGCTCCCGACTGCTTTGGCGTTGACGCCTTGGATCGGTCGCTTGCAAGGGGAATTCGATCGGCTGGATTGCCTTGGTCATGGATTAAGCGGAAGCGGTTCGTCGTATTTTGGGCTTTGTCGTCACGCTCGCCATGCACGGCGAATTGCCCGACGTTTGAAAATGCTAAATATTGGTAGCGTATTCGCAGTACGTAGCTGCCGTTGATTCGCACGTATCGTAAGGAGAACGGCCATGGAGATCACCGAGGTCCGTGTAAAGCTTATGGATGAGCCGGGAGAACGACTCCAGGCATTTTGTTCAATTACCTTCGACGATGCTTTCGTAGTCCGTGACTTGAAGATCATCGAAGGAACCACCGGTCCGTTTGTGGCCATGCCCAGCCGCAAACTAACCGCCCATTGCTATCAATGCAGTTGTAAAAACCACATCCGCGCAGCTTATTGTAACCAATGCGGCTCGCGGTTGAAAGAGCAGCCGGCCATCAAAGATGAAGAAGGCCGTGCGAAGTTGTACGCCGATATCGCCCATCCGATAAATTCGGAGTGCAGGGAGATGATTCAAGAACGAGTCATCGCGGCTTTCAGGGAAGAAAAGGCCCGCGCATCCTTACCCGGCTACGTCCCCAGTTATAATGACATGGACGCCGGAGACGTGGACGTCCCGCATCGCTCGACGCACGTTTCGCAGACTCAGATTCAAGGGGCCGAAAAACCCCACGGCCCGCACAAGGCGCCGTCACAGGAAACCCATGCCAAGGGGCACATTAACGGGGATTTCGGGGCAGGCATTTTTGATTGAACGGGCGTAGAAACTATTTCGCGCTTTATAGCCGCCGAATACGCGGCACGGGGTAGGATAATCGCCGGATTATTCCGTTTACTTCGCCGATTACAGGCAATCCGGTTGATTCATTCAAACCCCGGCCGGCATTCTAATGCGGTCGATCAGTCCCTGCACCAATTTTGCCCGATCGTGCAGTTCCTCGCGCATAATCAAGTTCCGCGTGTGACGGATCTCCACCGGCAATTCGCCATGCTCGTTATCGAGCAACTCCAGCAACAACGCCCTTTCGGACTCGGATAAGTTTTCTAGTGCAAACATGATACGCCTCCTTAACTTCACAAGAAATTATAGGCGCCATGTTTGCCGCAAACCACCCGCCGAAGTGGTGGGTTAGCAAAAAAAAAATATATGATTTCAAATCACAAATGCGGATTTACTTTTTCCTAGCCCAGCTTTTCCCTAGCCCAGGCGTTTTACGCCTGGGTTTAGGAGAATTCCACAATCCCTTTCATCTCGCCCCTTTAGGGGCGGCTGAAGTCCGGAACGGGTTAATTCCGTGAACTTTTCAGGCCAACGACGGCAATCCCAAAGGTTTGGCCGCCCTTACCGTCCGGCACATTGCAAGGCAGCAGCGCCTGGTGCTTATTAGTATCCGCGGCAATGGTTCTGGCGCCGTTGAAAGTCTTGGGCGTATCGATCACCTCGAACTTCCCGGGGGATGTTTCTTTTACGACGCTAAGCGTTCCATCCCTGCCGTTGGCGCTCATGGCTACGCCCAGTGTCGGCTCATAGGCCACGCCATCCACGCCTCGGCCGATGTCAACCGCGGCAAGCACTTTGCCGCTTTCCGAATCCAGCACGATCATTTTCTGATTTCCGCATCCGGCGTATAACCGATGGCGCTGAATATCGATGGCCAGACCGGTCGGCCCTTTTCCCTCAGCCAATGGCCAGTGAGCCAATACCTGGTTGGTTTTGCTGTCTATTTGAACCACCTCGTTCTTGTTCTCGACGTTGACAAAGACATGGCCCGCTCCGTCCGAGGCGGCGAACTCAAGCGTGCCGCCAACCGCGATTGTAACCGGGTCCTTATCGAGTGCGGCTGGATCGATGACTGTCACGTCCCCGCCGGAGTGATTAATAGACAAGATATGTTTACTGGCCGGGTCGTAAATAATGGCATCCGGATTGCGCCCGGTCTTGATGGTTTTGACGACCTTAAAGGTCTTCAGATCGAAGGCGCTTACCGTGCTGTCGCGGCCGTTCGAGGAAAATCCCAGATTTTGTTCCGGAGCTAGTGCCACGCCGTGCACGCCGTTGGTATTGGGAACGTCGCCGATCACCACGCCCTTTTCAAGGTCCAGGATTTGAACGTGCGTGCTGCGGGGAATATAAAGACGCTGGGCCGACGGATCCACGCAAATGTAATCCCAGCGGCCTTCACCCCCGATGGGGATAGTCTTCAAAAGCATGAGCAGAGCAACAGTAACAACGTCCATGATTTTCTCCTTTACGTGTTAAGGAGGGAAAATAGCGCAAGCGGGTGAATAAACTCGCGTCAATAATTCCTCCGGGGCGTTCTATTCATACGCAATTATAGCGTTGCCATTCAAGATTTCTACTGTGCGCACAAATTGCTATGCAAAATAACGCACGGCATTAATGAAAATTTGCAGCCCGTCGCCCGGGGAATTTGCCTCGCCTCGGGTCCAGCGGGGGTGCTGCGTGGGATCGATGTGCCGCTCCGGATGAGGCATAAGCCCCAAAACCCGGCCAGTCGTGTCGCATACGCCGGCCACGTCGGCCTGCGAACCGTTGGGATTGTCGGGAAATTGCACGGGGCCGCCATTTGCTTTTTGCGATACGTATCGCAGCATGAGTTGACCGGCGGAGTCCAATTCTTGAAGCGTTTCCGCATCCCGGGCCACGAATTTTCCCTCGGCATGGGCCACGGGCAAATACATCCGCTCGATGCCTTTCAAAAAAACGCATTTCGCGTTTTTCGTTTCCAGATGGACCCAGCGGTCCTCGTATCTGCCCGAGTCGTTCAGCGCCAATGTCGCGGCCGGGCCTTTTTCACGATCCGACGGCAGCAGCACCGGCGACTTCATCAACACCTGGAACCCGTTGCAGATTCCCAGTATCAGTTTCCCGTCGGCTTTGAATTTTTTCAACTGTTCGGCCAGATGATGCTGCATCAAGTTGCCGAAAATCCGCCCCGCGGCAATGTCGTCGCCGAAACTGAATCCGCCGGGTATGCAGAGGATTTGGAACCGCTCGAAAATATCCGGCTTCTCCAACAGACGATTGATGTGCAAAACTTCGGTCTTCGCCCCGGCCTGCTCAAAGGCAAAGGCGGTTTCCATGTCGCAATTGGTTCCGGGAGCACGGAGGATGATAACGTGTGGTTGTGGCATTTTGGTGATTGGGGATTGGTTTAGCCGCGACCCGTAGGGGAGCGGGAATTGTAGGTTGTGGACAGTCAAGTAGCCAAGTAGGTCAGACACTCCGTGCCTGACTTCCTTTTCCATGTTATTGTATATTTCCTCGATATTTAAGGATATACAGCAAAATTTTCGGTCCACCGTGCGGTTTATTATCGTCGACCGTATCCATGGCCACGGTTTCACTTTGAGACAATATAAGGTCGAAATTATTCTTGTTCAGGGGTGCGTATGGAAAATTCACCACACAGAATACTTCATCTTTTTTCAGGATGTCATCTATTTTTTTTATGGCATGATAATTGTCGAACACCTCCATGTTCGTATACCAGACGGCATCTTCATTTTTCACGCAATACTGGCTCCATCGGCCCGATTTGTCGTACTCATAGAACGGTCCGGCCGTTATTTCCATGACATGCACAATCTTTTTCACGTCGGGATGGGTTTCTTGCAGATAGTCCAGCGATTGTTTATACGGCCCATAAGAAAAATAGGATGCGGCTATTGAAATATATATCCCGCAACACAAAAATGCTCCGAGTAGTATCGCTTTCAACCATTTATAGGCTCCGCCCATAAAAAAGAGAGCCGGTGGGACCATCAACATGGTCACAAATGTCATGATATATCTGGGATACAACAGCGGCCTTAGAGTTAACGAGATTATCACTGCCGTCAAAATCGTGCCGTTGAAAATAATTAGAGCCATGCCCAACGCCGGCTTGTTATTATCTTTCCTCGCAATGAAAACATTATAAATCGCCATGATTGTCAGGCCATAAACGATGGCAATCATCGAATAAGTTGCATAATAGTACGGAACGTACGGTTGGGCGAACGGATCACAATAGCACGACAGCAGCGTCGATGGGGAAACCGCCGGAATCCAGAAATCCTTCTGTGCCGTATGCGTTTGCGAAAGAAGGACTGAAAACCAGGGCAGGAATAAAATAAAAACGACAATGCCCATTAAGCAGCAAGACCGCCACAATTTATTTTTAGTCAGAAACAAATATACAAGCACAAACGAGTCGGCCCAAAAAGCCGCGATCAAGCAGTAATAGTGCGTATAGGCCGCCATCAAGGAAAACAGGCCGAGAAAGACCAAGTCGCTCTTTCTATTGGTTTTTAGCACCAGCATGGAATACAAGTATACGCTGGTCGTAA
>JBEKGL010000346.1:0-4840 GCA_050012815.1 Thermoguttaceae bacterium | reverse complement strand
AAAGTACTAGATAAATTGTTCAAATAGGTTAGCAACTCCGCATTAGCCACCTCGGCGATAAGCATCAACACCGCCACACCCGCAACAGCAATCATCGTACGTTTCATTTTCAGAATCCTTTAACCTGTTGGTTCCGTTAGTGTAGTAGATTTCAAAAGTTAGACATTCATACCGTTATTCAACTTCAGCAACCTGTCTCGTATTGGGTTGTCAAGGGTAAATAATCATTGCTGTCCTGGACGAACGATCCGAGACCCAATCCCCACACTCGGTTCGTCTTGATATTGCCTCCTTTTGCAGTTGATACGTAATGGTTTCAAGCTGGAGCTCAAGACAGTTTGTTTCGTTCTTGGCCCAAATTGATTCTTTCTACTCCCAAGCGGGAGTCTCAATGTCGCTAGTTTGACATGTGTCTTCCGCTTTGTCTGGGGCCGATCTGGGGCCGATATGGCACCTTATGGGGGACGAATAAGATCGATGGCGGCCGGATGCACGCGAAAAGAGTTTGCCGCGGACATCCTGAGTCCTTTGTCCGGCAAGCAAGTATGAGGCCATTTATGCGGCGCGGCGCAGATTCTTTTTTCCGGCATCTGATGGAATGGCAAGAGCGGCCACGTCCACATATTCCCAGCATACCCCCTCGCCGGTGCCATCGCCCCGGAAACGGATGACCCGATCCTTATGGTGGCGGTTGAGACGCTTGATGGAGTCGTGCAACCGGCACTTCGGCTCGATGTCGTCGAGTGGCGGAAGAGGGTCGTCGATGCGATGAGGCCAGCCATCCTCCTGGAAGGCCGACAAAATGGCCTCTTGATTGCGGGAGGGGACTCGGTACTCCTTGATCACGCATTGACCCACGCGCAGCACTCGATACTCGGCATCCCATTGCGGCGGGGGCGTCGTATCAGATTTTGCAATTTGTAGTTGTGATATGGAGAGGATCATCTTCGAAACCTGCTCAACTTAGGCCATGTCAATGGCAATAGGCAATCGATTATGTACAAATGGAAAATACCCAGCCCAAGAAAGGCTCGCGGCAAATTGAAGTCTTGCACGGCGAGCAACGGGGCTAGATATACTGTCACTGCCTCATCATGGTCCAAGGGTATGTCACCAGATAGAAGATGTCAGAATATCATACCATGGTGTATTTTGCAAGGGGCTGAGCAACCCTCGAACCGAGGAATTTCAGCCTATTTGCCCTCGCACCCCCCGAAACAAGCGAGAGTAACCTGTTTGCTATCCTTCGCTTGCGCTTCGGGCTAATGTAAATTCCCGAATAATCCTGGTTAAGTGGAAATGGCAACCGCCTTGAAAGCCTTGACTCATCAATGCCAAAATATGATAATAATTACGTTTGAATGGACTGAATCCGCGTTTTATTATTATTTACAGCAGACCCCGCCTTGAGATTCGTCAAAACCGCTTTAGTTTTGATTATCGCGGCCCAATTCGCGTTTATCGCGATGGTGGGCGAGGGTTTGCACTTTTTGCCCGGCCTGGGCCATTCCTGCGATTCTTTTTGCGAATGTCATTTCTCATGCCATTCCGCCGCCGACCGTGATTTTTCTGTTGTCGGTCATCTTCTTGCTGTTTTTAATACAGTCCACAAACCCAATGACGTGCACAACCCGGCCGATTGTCCGGTGTGCCAGTATTTCGCACAGGTTAAACATCTTGTTTTGGCGTTTAACGCGGAGACTGACTGTCTCGTTGTTATCGAAAGGATTGAGGCTGGTTCTTCCCTTCTTCAAAGCCGTTGTGAACCGGCATATCATTCTCGGGCGCCTCCTTCTTGCCCGTTCATGGCTTAATGGATGCCCGTTTTTAATTCGACGTTCTTCGGTTAGCGGCCCGGCTTAGTTGTTGTGCATGCGGCTAACCGGATTGGATTGTCGGGTATTTGTAAACTCATTTGTCCTCTATTACGTTAAAGGATTGCTATATGCGCCGCCATTCTGGTTTTACGCTTGTGGAACTGCTGGTTGTGATCGCCATCATCGGCATTTTGACCGCCTTGCTGTTGCCCGCCATTCAAGCCGCCCGGGAATCTGCCCGGCGCATGACCTGCTGCAATAATCTGAAACAAATCGGCCTGGCGCTGAATTTGTATTACAACACCAATAACAAACTGCCCCCGGGTTGGACGGCTTATGATCCGCAAACCCATCTGCCTTATCCGCTGGGCGAACCCGGCTGGGGCTGGGCGACGCGAATTTTGCCATTCATGGAGTTAACCAGTCTTGCTAAAAACGGGATCCATTTTAATCTGCCCCTTGCCGATCCGGCCAATCAAGTCGCCCGCCTCACGCCGATTGCCGAATTCCGCTGCCCTTCTGACGCCCTGAACCAACAGACCATCGTGGACCCGGACGATCCCGCCCAGATTGAAATGGCCGTGGGCAATTACGTGGGCGTGTTCGGCACGCAAAACATACACGAGGCCGAATCAATGCCCGTAGGACAGCAATGCGTAAGCGACGGTGTTTTCTACCATAACAGCGCCGTTACTTATAAAGACGTCAGGGATGGCACCAGCCATACCTTTGCCGTTGGCGAACGTAGTTTATTCCTTGCCCCACAACCAGGCATGGATATGGGATTGTCCACTTGGGTAGGCGCTCCCCCGAACGATCGTTGCGGTCCGGGCATGGTCCTGGGCACCGGCGCTTACACGCCCAATTCGCGCCAGGATGATATCCACAATTTCTCCAGCCGGCATCCCACCGGAACGAATTTCGCCTCGGTCGATGGCTCCGTCCGCTTCATTAGTCAAGACCTGGACGATCAATTCTTCCGCGCACTTTGCACCCGCGCAGCCGCCGACAGCATCGGCGACGCCTTAAGCGGACAATAAGATTTAGAGTCTATCGATAACACCCTCTCACTCCGGGAGATGGCTGGGTTGAAGGCATAATAGCTAATTGTTATTGTGTTCCAACTAATTGCATCACATCGAGTTAAAAGTATTCGGATAGGCCCTAAGATTGCCTGCCTATTTCTTCCAAGATACGTCCTATCTGCAAACCTAAACTGGGCACGTCTTCCACCGCGGTCTTCCATACAACTTCCAAGTTCACGCCGAAATAATGGTGGATCAACTTGTCTCGTATCCCGGTAACTTCTCGCCAAGAAACGTCCGGGTACAGTCCCCTGATTGATGAGGGTACTTGTTTGGCCGCTTCTCCAATCATTTCCAATGCACGAATCACGGCATAGGCGGTCTTGGTATCTTTTGCAAACTGCTCATACCTCATGCCTTCGATGAATTGCGCGATATTTTTTGCCCCATCGAGAATGTCTTCCAGGTAATCCAGGTAGATACGCTTTGACGTCATATCATCACCGCTTCGCTAAGAATGTGTTGGGCGATGCGCGGCTTCAGCGAGTCCTTCATTACAAGATCTATCTTAACGCCTAACTTATCCGAGATATAATTTTCCAACTCGATAAACTTCAGGAGCGAGGGCGGGTCGCTAAACGTCACGAGTACGTCCAAGTCGCTATCGGGGCGCTGTTCATGGCGGACGTATGAGCCGAATACGCGCAAGGATTCAACTCGATAGCGCTCCTTCAGCAAGGGGATTTGCTGGCGTATTGATTCGATGAGTTGAGCAACATCAGTCTGTTTTGTCATGATTGCTTGCTTCAAGCAGACATTGTTAACATGTCTGATATCTGAGCATATCAGCGACGCACTGGGAATTCAAGTGGGAAGGGCAAGTGAAAGTAGGGTGTGCGAAGCACACCGAATGGAGGCAACGATTCAAAGGCAGGTGCGTTTCACGCACCCTACCGTTACCGCAGCGGCGCGGGATCGCGGTTGACCATTTGACTCTGATCCGACGCGGCGGCCGGGACGCCCGGGGTCGTGGGCGCGGCAGGCGTGGCGTAAACCACGGACGGATTTACGGCGGCTTGCAAGGCCGAGATCCGCGAGGCCACCTGCGGTTGACGGCTGTCGTACCAGAACGAGCGTTGGTAATTGGCCAAGGCCTGGGCCGAGTCGCCCGAGTCTTCGCGGATCTTTCCCAGCGCCGCCAGCGCCCGGGAATTGTCGGGTTGGATGGTCAGGGCTTCGATGAGGTGTTCTTTTGCCGAGTTGCGGTCGCCGAACTCATCGCACAGTCTGGCCAATTCGATTTTGGCGTCGGCCGAGGTCGGCTGCTGGCTTACCCAACCTTCGACGAGGCGAAATGACTCCTGCGTGCGCCCCTGCTCGGCCAGCAGGACCGCCAGGCCGCGGTAGCAATCGGCGTGGTTGTTATTGCGGTCCAAGCAAAGATTGTAATATGTTTCCGCCTTTTGCAGATCACCCTGGGAATTATTCGTCTTCCCCAGGCGATGGTACGTGGCGGCCAGATTGTAATAAGCGTCGGCGTTCGTGGGATCGGCGTAGGACGCCTCCTGAAATTGCCGCAAGGCTTGATCGTATTGCGATTGTTGGAATAGCCGCACCCCATCGGCGTTTCGTCCCGAGGCCGTGATCCCTCCGCATCCGGTAAACATGAGCGACGTTCCGGCCAGAATAACAAATGCTCCGGCTGGCAATCGCCATTTGCCCGTTTTCCAGGCAGCGGGACAAACACCCGTCCTATTCCGCATTCGAGCTGCTAAGGTGATTGTATTCACGTCGTTTGCACCTTGCGTTGACTTAAGATTCGGACTGAAAAGATCTACCGCCCATAGCGGCGCATGCGGTGCCGCTGCGCAGTAACAGGGTGTGCAAGGATATCCATCTGCCCGGCGGCTTGCAATACGGAAATTTCCTTAAAAAGCCGCCAGCTAGCAAAGCTATCACTCGTTTATAACACAGCCAGCGGCGGTGTAATATCAGGAA
>JBEKGL010000345.1:0-4870 GCA_050012815.1 Thermoguttaceae bacterium | reverse complement strand
ACTTTAAACACCGTGGCCGCTTTTCTGGTATGGATGTTGATTGCGGCCATTATTATCATGATGATTTTCCGCCTGGCGTCTTCCTATTTTGGAGTAATAAATCAATTATCCAAACCGGGGTAATTAATCTAACGGCAAGGGCTTTATGACGGATGAGTCCTCTACTCGCTCCCCGACCGACCCTCCTACGCACGGTATCCGTCGGTGCCCGGTAGCAGCTAAACCGCCCACTAACCACTGACCACTAACCACTGACCACTAACCACTAACCACTAACCATGCGTACTTTTTTAGTTACCGGCGGAGCGGGTTTTATCGGTTCACACATTGCCGAGGCGCTGGTCGCCCGGGGCGATCGGGTCCGCGTGCTGGATAATTTAAGCACCGGGCATCTTAAGAACATGGCCGGTTTTCGAGAGCGGATCGAATTCATTCAAGCCGATTTACTGTCGGCCTCGTCCGTTGCTCAAGCCGTGCGCGGGGTGGATTGCGTTTTCCATCATGCCGCGTTGGCCTCGGTGCCGCTTAGCGTGGAACGCCCCTTGGACGTTCACGCCGCTTGTGCGACTGGAACGATGATTCTTCTGGACGAAGCCCGCCGCGCGGGAGTTCGGCGCGTGGTTTATGCCGCCTCGAGCAGCGCTTACGGAAACCAGCCCGCTCCCGTCAAGAGTGAAACCGATCTGCCCGCCCCATTGTCGCCTTATGCGGCCGCCAAATTGGTCGGCGAGATGTATTGCCAGGCATTCACGGCCACATACGATTTGGAAACCGTGGCCCTGCGGTATTTCAACATCTTCGGTCCGCGGCAAGATCCGAACAGCCCCTACTCGGCGGTGATCCCGCTTTTCATTACTACCATGCTTGCCGGCAACTGCCCGGTGATTTACGGCGACGGCCTGCAATCGCGCGATTTTTGTTTTGTTTCAAACGTAGTGCAGGCGAATCTTTTGGCAGCCGACGCTACGGAAGTCTCAGGTCGGGTTTTCAACGTCGCCAGCGGCAAGTCGACCGATTTGCTGACGCTCTTGAACATTTTAAATAGCCTGTTGGGCCTGGATGTAAAACCGCGCCACGAACCGTCCAGGGCGGGCGACGTCCGCGAAAGTCGAGCCGACATCACCGAGGCTCGGCGCCGACTCGGTTATAAACCTGAAATCGATTTCGAGGACGGTCTGCGCCGGTCGATCGATTACTATAAAGGGATTAGAGATTAGGGATTAGAGGATAGGGAATAGTAAAAAGCGAAACAAAACATATTTCGTACTACGTACTGAAAACTGTGAACTGAAAACTGTGAACCAAGAACCACTAACCACTAAAAAAATGTCCAACGCCGAAAAAACTTTAGTCACCGTGGCCACTTATAACGAGATGGAAAATCTTCCATTGCTGGTCGATGAGATTTTCCGCTACCTGCCCGATGCCGATCTATTGGTCATCGACGACAATTCTCCCGACGGCACCGGCAAGTGGTGCGACAAAAAAAGCGCCGAAGACCCGCGGGTACGTTGCCTGCACCGGCCGGGCAAGCTCGGCTTGGGCACGGCCACGATAGCGGGCATGAAATACGGTATTGAAAACGGCTACCGGTATCTGCTGAATATGGACGCCGATTTCAGCCATCCGCCCCAGTGCCTGCCCAATTTTATCGCCGGCATGGACCCGCCGGGCGCCCCAGCCGTGGACGTGATGGTCGGCTCCAGGTATATTCCCGGCGGAGGCGTGGAAGGCTGGGGGCTGAAACGCCACATCATGAGCCGCGGCGTGAATCTTTATTCCCGCTGGCTCTTGGGGCTCAAGGTCAAGGATTGCAGCGGCTCGTATCGTTGTTATCGCGTGTCGCTTTTGGAAAAACTCGATTTCGACGCCGTGCGCTCCCGGGGATATTCGTTTCAAGAGGAAATCCTTTGGCATCTCAAGCGTTTGGGGGCCAGATTCGGCCAAACACCCTTTGTTTTTATCGATCGCAAGCGCGGCCTGTCGAAAATCGATTCCCGCGAGGCACTTAGCGCGATTGGAATCATCTTCTCGCTCGGAGTGCGAAATTTATTTGGGCGATGAAATAAATAATGAATAGTGGTTCACAGTATTCAGTGTTCCCTTGTCTTCTGCCCCCTGTTCCCTGCCCACTAAAACAGCCCGACTATTTCGCCTTTTTCATCGATGTCGATCATTTCGGCGGCGGGATTTTTGGGCAACCCGGGCATGGTCATGATCTCGCCGGTCAGGACCACGACAAAACCCGCCCCGGCGGCGACCATTACGTCTCTTAAGGGCACGTCAAAGGTCTTAGGCCGGCCCAGCAAAAGCGGATCGGTCGAGAGCGAGTACTGTGTTTTTGCCATGCACACGGGCAGATGTCCGTAGCCGGCCTCTTGCAGGGCGTGGAATTTATCGCGGAGTTTTTTGTCGGCCAGCACGTCGGTTGCGCCGTACATTTCCCGGCAGATAATGCCCACTTTCTGCCACAGCGTGCAGGTGTCGGGATAAAGCAGAGAGAAATCGGTCTTGGTATTTTCCACGACGTCGACCACGGCCCGGGCAAGGTCCTCCGCGCCCGCGCCGCCGCGTGCCCAATGGTCGGCGGTAATGATTTTGACCGTCAGGTAAGCGCACTTATCCTTGATGAACTGGATTTCCTCATCGGTGTCGAAGGAGAAATGATTGATGGCCACCACCACCGGCAGTCCGAAGCGGTGGATGTTTTCGATGTGTTTTTTGAGATTCTCCACGCCTTTGTCCAGGGCCTCGACATTGGGCTTTTCAATATCCTTCATAGGCACGCCGCCGTGCAGTTTCAGGGCTTTCACCGTGGCCACGATCACCACCGCATTGGGCTTAAGACCGGCTTTTCGGCATTTGATGTTCATGAATTTTTCCGCGCCCAGGTCGGCGCCGAAACCGGCCTCGGTAACGGTGTATTCCGAAAGCCGCATGGCCATTTTCGTGGCGATGATGCTATTGCATCCGTGGGCGATGTTGGCGAACGGTCCGCCGTGGATAAAGGCCGGATTGTTTTCCAGTGTCTGCACCAGGTTCGGCTTCAGGGCGTCCTTCAACAGTACGGTCATCGCTCCGTTGGCTTTCAGATCGGCCGCGGTAACGGGTTTTCTGTCGCGGGTATAAGCCACGATGATCTTTCCCAGCCGCTGCCTAAGATCATGGATCGACTCGGTCAGGCAGAAACAGGCCATCACTTCCGAGGCCACGGTGATGTCGAAACCGCTTTCGTGCGGCATGCTGTTATTGGTTCCGCCCAGGCCGACGATAATATCGCGCAACGCCCGGTCGTTCATGTCGACCACGCGTTTCCAGATGATGCGGCGTGGATCGATGTCGAATTTGTTTCCCTGGTGAATGTGGTTGTCGAGCAGCGCGGCCAGCAGGTTGTGGGCCAGTTCGATGGCGTGGAAATCGCCGGTGAAGTGGAGATTGATGTCCTCCATGGGCACGACCTGGGAATAACCGCCGCCGGCCGCCCCGCCCTTCATGCCGAAGCACGGTCCCAACGACGGCTCGCGCAAACATACGGCCGCCTTTTTGCCGATGCGATTAAGCCCGTCGCAAAGCCCGATGCTGGTAGTGGTTTTGCCTTCGCCGGCGGGCGTGGGGGTGATGGCCGTCACCAAGATCAACTTGCCGGTCGAGCCGTTTTCCAAAGCATGATAATAATTCAACGAGAGCTTTGCCTTGACTTTGCCGTAATGCTCCAGGGCATCGCTGGGAATGCCCAACTTGGCGGCGATTTCCTCGATGGGAAGCGTATTGGCCCGGCGAGCGATTTCAATATCCGGCGGAAGCGTGCGTGTCATGATTGGGGATAAGAGGTCAGGGTTCAGGGTTCAGAGGTCAGGGGGTTGTCATTATATTTGACAATTCCATGCCGGAGGCGGTTCATGGTGATGGTGGTCGGAAATGCAAGTTATATCAAATAATAGCATGAAATCGGGCATTTGTGCTCAATTCGAGCATGGAAAAACGAACTCTTTTGATGAATGAATCGATCGGACGAACGGGAATCAGGATGCGTATTATACGTAGAACTCTCGGATACGAATGAGCACGTCAAAGCCTTTCAGCTTCAGGCAATCTTCCAGACAAACCATGGCCGGATGGGCGCCATCGAGTAGTTCGTACTTTCGCTTGACCGAACCGATGACCATGTCCAGTCCCAGAGGCATGGCCTTTGTCAGAAAGGCGTTTTCCAGGGGGCCTTTAACGGGCGAGCCGTCGGCACGCTTGGCCGGCAACATGACGGTGAAATTGCTCAGACCGACTGAAGCGTGTGCGCCGGCAAAATCGGAATCTTTGCCGATAAGGTCCAAGGCGGCGATCAGGCGATGCAAGTTGCCTTCCGAATCGCTGCCGATTGGGGCAATGCCGGGGTCGATAATGCAGTCGGCGTTCGTCACTCCCGGACAACGCTCGCGGAAAGTTTTAATCAATCCCTTGGCTGCGGCGTATGTCTCCTCGGCGGTGCGGCAAGGCTGTGATCGGCCCCCGACCACGTTTTCCGACACCAAGAGGATCGGCATGAACGGCCGGATTTTATAAAAGTCGAACATCTCCGTTCGCAGTGCGCTGATGGAGTTGAGGATCGGTTTTTTCCCGCCCGCGCGATTCATGTCGTAGGCTTCCAGGCCGGCTTTGGCAATCGCCGGATCGGGCGTGTCGATCGAAAGCGGTTTTGCCGTCACGCTTTGGATTTTTCCGACCATCTCGGCCATGAATTCCGCCGAACGCGGCCCGACGTTCACGTCGATGTACGCCGCCCCGCCTTGATCTTGCGTGTGGGCCAGTTCCAAAATCCCGACAATGTCGCCGGCCTCGAAGAGCTTTTTTGTTGACGGCACAGAATCGTTAATCG
>JBEKGL010000344.1:0-4889 GCA_050012815.1 Thermoguttaceae bacterium | reverse complement strand
TTGACGACGGTCGGTCCCGCGGTCCGGATTGCCGACCCAAGCGCACGTCCAACCGCCGGTGGGAAGCCGTTTATGGGTGGAAATGTGATTTTGGGCCGCCATGCCCATTTGTTTGAGGTTATTGGAGCACTGCATCCGCCGCGCCGCTTCCCGCGCGGCCTGGATGGCCGGCAGCAATAAAGCGACCAGAATTCCGATAATGGCGATGACCACCAGAAGCTCAACCAGGGTAAACCCGCGAGATCCTGGCAGTGCATTTGTGCACTTATTGATGGATTTTTGTTTGTACGAATACATGGCGATTATCCGTGGTAGAAAGTATGTCTTTATAACGATTTACGTTTAAATAGTATCCCCTTATCCCTTTAGTTAATGACCCCCCCCAGGCAATTTGTTAGCAGAGAATCCTTTCTGATGCGGATTTATTAATAATTACCCAGTGTAAGGGGCTTTGTATTAAGGAGCCGAAAATAATAACCTGTATGGCTTATTTACCCGAGTTTTGTTTAAGGAATCGCCATCGGGCTAAGAGAGCCCCAAATAATTAATACCCTTTAATATTCGTTAAAAATCCACGGTTCAATATACGGTTCAATATATTGTAACCAATTCTGGCACTTAAAACAATTACCATTTTAATCATCATTTTCATGTGTAGGTTGGCTGTTTTAAATCTATCCCCAAAAATGGAAATTGACTAATTTAACTAATAGTTCTAATCTAGCAGAGATTAGTCAATAATTATAATAATGGCACGTATGTTAATAAGGAATGCACCGTGAAAATACAGTTTTTGGGGGCCACTCGACAAGTAACCGGTTCGCAGTATTACATCGAGGCGGATGGGGTGCGGCTGTTGGTGGATTGCGGGATGTTTCAGGAGCGTGATTTTTTGAACCGGAATTGGGACTTAAGCCCGATCCGCCCTCGGAATCTTGACGCCATCCTGCTGACACATGCCCATGTGGATCATTGCGGATTGGCTCCCGTGCTGGTTCGGGAGGGTTTTCGCGGTCCGCTGATAACCACGGCGGCCTCGGCCGACCTGGTGGAATTGGTGCTCCGCGACGCGGCCGAGATTCAAGCCGAAGACGCGGCTTTCAAGCAAAAGCGGCATCGCAAGGAAAACCGGCAGGGAAAATACCCGATCAAGCCGCTGTTTACCTTCAAGGACGTCGAGCGCACGCTGCCGCTTTTGCGCACCGCGCCGTACGACCAGGAGTACAAGATAAACGACCGCGTGTCGGCCGTGTTCCATGACGCCGGCCATATCCTGGGCTCGGCGATAATCGAATTGCTCGTAAGCTCGAACGGTCAAGCGCGGCGGTTGATATTCACCGGCGATTTGGGACAAATGAACAAACCCATCGTCCGCGATCCGGAGACCTTCACCCAGGCCGATTACATCGTCATGGAATCGACCTACGGCAACCGCGATCATGAGAACGGCGACGGCGTCGAGTCGCAGTTGGAGCGCGTGGTTTGCGAGACGGTTCGTGCCGGCGGATGCATTATCATTCCCATCTTCGCCATCGAACGGGCGCAGGAATTGATCTATTATCTCAACCGGCTGCTGCACGACGGACGAATCCCGCAAATGCCCGTGTTTCTGGATAGCCCCATGGCCGCCGACGTAAACGAGATTTTTCGCGATCACCGCGACTGTTTCGACGCCGAGGCCCTGCAAATGCTGGCGTCCGGCCAATCGATATTAAAATTTCCCGCGCTCAAGGTGGTCCGCACGCAAAAGGAATCGATGGCCATTAACGACGTCAAGGGGCCGTTTATCGTCATGTCGACCTCGGGCATGTGCACGGCCGGGCGCATCAAACACCATCTTGTGCACCACATCGAGCATCCCGAAGACACGATTTTATTCGTCGGCTACCAGGCCCAGGGAACGTTGGGGCGGCAGATCCTGGATGGCAACAGGGAAGTCCGCATCCACGGCCGGTTGCATTTGGTTCGCGCGCGAGTGGCCCAAATTCAGGGCATCTCCGGCCATGCCGACCGCGCGGGCCTGCTGAAATGGCTGGGCTATTTTCAATCGCCGCCGCGAGAATTGTTCGTCACCCACGGCGAAGAAGACGTATCGCTGTCGTTCGCCAAGCTGGTCCGCGAAACTCTGAACTGGAATGTAATGGTGCCGGAATATAAACAAACGGTGGAATTGGATTGAGGGATGAAGGAAAAGTCCGTAGGTCAGGCACCCTGCGCCGGACAATCGAGAGCATTTGAGTTTATCGTCGGCTTTCAAGAGATATGAATATGGAAATCCAAATACAATGGTTTGGCCCGTTTGTTTTTGTTCCACAACCTAAATTTGATTGTGTGTTTGACCAGCATGAATGTGATGTCCCTGGACTTTACCTCTGGACGATTAAACCTAATGGAGGATACCTCGTCAATTACGTCGGAGAGGGGGGCTGTGGTAAGAATGGAGACAGAAATTTGCGTGTGAGGTTGGAAGAGAATGTTCGTCACAGTTATGCAGGTAAGGATAAATATGTGACGAAACCAGAACAGTTCAGACGGGGCTTGAGTGGCGAGAGTGACAGAGTGAAGTTCGAAACAATACGCGATTTTCTGACTGGTTACTCCACGATTTCATCAATGATCCATGAGAACTTCTGCTCCTATCGTGTTTTCATTGCTCCTGCAACCAAAGTCGCTGATAACAGCAAACTCGCCGACAACGAAGTGTGCAAATATATCGAGAAAGGTATTATTCGTACACTCGATGCCGCAGAAAACAGCATATCCAAATTCCTCGCTAATAAAGAGCGGTATAAAAATGCTAGACGCTCCCAAACGCCTATATCAGTGGTATTCAAGAAAGACCTGGTATTTCACGGATTGGAAGGGCTTATCCTATGCTGACGGCACGTGGCCCAGGTTTTCAAAACCTATTCGGTTTGGCCGTGTGAGGTGCGTGAGGTAAAAACGGTATTGCCGAGTTCCCTTGTAATTAATATGGAGCTATAATTGATTTATGCAATTATCTCTGGGCTGTTTTTGAGAATGGGAGCTTGCGATGAAATTCACTCGGATAACTCATAATCCGGCGGTCATGGGCGGCAAGCCGTGCATTCGGGGCTTGCGTGTCACGGTCGGGACCGTGGTGGGACTGTTGGCCTCGGGCGAATCGCGCGAGCGAATCCTGGCGGCCTATCCATATCTCGAACCGGCCGACCTTGACGAAGCACTGGCTTATGCGGCATGGCGCCTGGAAGAACGCGAAGAGGATTTGGTGGCCCGATGAGCCTTCGCATCGTCATCGATATGAACCTGTCCGTGGAATGGATGCCGCTGCTGGAGCAGGCAGGTTGGACGGCCGTACATTGGTCCGCGATCGGAGATCCCCGGGCAGACGACACGACGATAATGGCCTGGGCTTCGGCCCACAAAAATGTGGTCTTCACGCACGACCTGGACTTCGGCACGGCCTTGGCTCTGACACACGCGGGAGAGCCGAGCGTGATTCAAGTTCGCGCACAGCGCGTGTTGCCGGAGCACATCGGCCCGATGGTTCTGGCCGCGTTGAAACAGTACGAACGGGAATTGTCCGTCGGAGCATTGGTCGTCGTGGAAACGGCAAAAAGCCGCGTGCGGGTTTTGCCGCTATAGGATTCCATCTACCGCGGGTGGCCTATTCTTTCGGGCTGGTGAGCGGGCGGAATTGAGGCTCGGCGTGCGATGCCTCGCGGACGGCGGCTAGGGCTTCTTGATAAAATTTTTGCTGGGCGCGAATTCTGATGCCATCGCGGGCGATCCGTTCGTAAGAGCCGTCGGGCAACAAACGACGGGCCTTTACGTTGTCGGCGAAACAAGTTTCCAGAATAGTTATTAGGCGGCGGCGGAGGTTCGGATCGATCACGGGGAAAAGGATTTCCAGGCGGCGGCTTAAATTGCGCTGCATCCAATCGGCGCTGCTAAGATACACTTCTTCGTGGCCGCCGTTGCGGAAGTAGAAAATCCGCGAATGTTCCAAAAAGCGGTCGATGATGGAGCGGACCTCGATGTTCTCCGAAACGCCGGGAATTCCCGGCCTTAGACAGCATATTCCCCGGACGTTGAGCATTATTTTCACGCCGGCCTTGCTGGCGCGGAACAAGGCCCGGCATATTTCCGGGTCCTGCAGCGAATTGGTTTTGGCCATGATCAGTCCGGGACGGTCCGGCGTGGAAACTTGCACTTCGCGGTCGATCAGATCCAAGAACCGCTGTTTAAGCCCGGTGGGCGAGATAGCCAGTTTGGACCAGCCCACGCTTTCCGAGCAGGCCGTGAGCAAATTGAAGAACGCCGCCACGTCCGTAGCGATATCGCGATCGCAGGTCAAAAGTCCGATGTCCGAGTACAGCCTGGCGGTGCGGTCGTTGTAATTGCCGGTGGCCAGATGGACGTAACGATGAATATGCTGCTCCTGGCGGCGGACGATCAAGAGGGCCTTGGCGTGTGTTTTATAACCGGCGATGCCGTAGATCACGTGCACGCCGGCGTCTTCCAGGCGGCGGGCCCATTTGATGTTGCGGGCCTCGTCGAAGCGGGCCTTCAGTTCCACGAGCGCGGTCACTTCCTTGCCGTTTTGGGCCGCCCGGCCCAATGCACTGACGATGGGCGAATCGCCGCTGGTGCGATAAAGCGTTTGCTTGATGGCCAAAACTTGCGGATCCTCGGCCGCCTGCTCGAGTAGGCGCACAACCGGATCAAAACTCTCGTAGGGATGGAAGAGCATTACATCGTGGTCCTGGACGGCCTGCCAAAGGTCGTCGGCGCCGATCAGATCGCGCGGTTGCTGGGGCGGCCAATCATCGAGTTTCAAATCGTCGAACCCGCCGCGGTTGACCAACTCCATAAGCGCGGCGGCGTTTAGGGTGTCCAACTCATAC
>JBEKGL010000343.1:0-4902 GCA_050012815.1 Thermoguttaceae bacterium | reverse complement strand
GTTAAAACCTGGGCCAGCGTGGCGCCGATCATCACCCGGGGCGCGGAGTGGTACGCGTCGATGGGCACGAAGCGCACGCCGGGCACGACGATCTTTTCACTGGAAGGCGCGGTGAAAAACGCCGGACTAGTGGAAGTGCCATTTGGAATCACGCTCCGCCAGTTGGTTTACGATATCGGCGGCGGATTGATCGGCGACAGGCCGCTAAAGGCGCTCCAGGCGGGCGGGGCCTCGCGCGGCTGCATCCCGCCGGCCATGCTCGATCTGGCCATCGATACCGAGGATCGGGAAGGCCGTTCGATAATGATCGGCACGGGCGGAATCATCGTGCTGGACGATACCGCCTGCATGGTCGATATGGCCCGGTTCCTGGTCGGCTTCTTCATGGACGAATCCTGCGGCAAGTGCGTGCCGTGCCGGGAAGGAACCAGGCAAATGTATCGCATTTTGGGCCTGATTTGCGAAGGCAAGGCAAGTCCCGGGGATTTGGCACTTTTGGAGCGGCTGGCAAAAACAATAAAAACGGCGGCCGTGTGCGGCATGGGCTCAATGGCCCCTAGCGCCGTGCTGACCACGCTGGAGCATTTTCGCGACGAGTTCGATTCGCACATTCGCGACAAGCGCTGCCCGGCCGGAGTTTGTAAAAACGGCAGCCCGAAAGAACAATGTTTAGTGCATTGAGACGGTAAAAAAAGGTTGATTATGACTGCAATTGCATCGGATCGGGTACTGATAACCATGAACGGCCGCGTTATGGAAGTGCCGCGAGGCACGACTATCCTCAACGCCGCGGGGCAAATGGGCATAACCATCCCCACTTTGTGCAACTATCGCGGTCTTATGCCCTACGGCGCGTGCCGTGTGTGTCTTGTGGAGATCGAGACGCCCGGCGGTGGGCAGTTGGCCGCTTCGTGCAGCTATCCGCTGGATAAAGACCTGGTCGTGCACACCGACACGGACGGCGTGAAAGCGGCTCGGCAGACTGTTTTAGAACTACTCTTGGCCCAGGCCCCCGATTCCCGCGAGCTGGCCGAATTCGCGGCGAATCTCGGCGTCGAGTCCACCCCGTTCCAAAGGGCCGCCGAAGGAAAGTGCATTCTATGCGGGCTTTGCACGCGGGTGTGTAACGAAATGATGGGCCGAGGGGCGATCAATCTGTTCGGGCGCGGAACGTTGCGCGAGATCCGCACCGCCTTCGACGAACCCACCAATCAATGCCAGGCCTGCGGGGCTTGCGTGTTCGTGTGCCCGACGGGCTCTATCGATTTAAGGACCATCACTTCGCGCCGAACCAAACCGCATCTCACGGGCTTTGACAAGTACCTTGCCGCCCGCCCGTGCATCGATCTGGCCCATCCCCAGGCTTCGCCGCGCGTGCCGGTGATCGACCGGGATAGTTGCATCCATTTCCGCTCGGGCGAGTGCGGGCTGTGCGCAAAGGTCTGCCAGGCCGGGGCAATCGACTACGACCAGCCGGAGGAAACCGTGGAACTCGAAGTCGGTGGCGTGGTGCTGACTCCCGGTTTCGAGGCCTTCGACGCCACGCGGCGCGGAGAGTTCGGCTTCGGCTTTGCTCCCAACGTGCTTACCAATGTGCAGTTCGAGCGATTGCTTTCGGCCTCAGGTCCGACCGGCGGCCGCGTTCATCGCCCCTCCGACGGCAAAGCGCCCAAGCGGATGGCCTTCATCCAGTGCGTAGGCTCGCGCGACACCGGCTGCGACAACGACTATTGCTCATCGGTCTGCTGCATGGCCGCCACCAAGGAAGCCATTTTGGCCAAGGAACATGAGCCCGGACTTGATGTGACCATTTTTTTCCTCGATCTCCGCGCGTTCGGCAAGGATTTCGACCGCTATTGCGAACGGGCCCAGAAACAATTAGGCGTCCGCTATATTCGTTCGTTCATCTCGCGGACCTACGAAATGCCTCTCACGCGTAACCTGCGACTGATATATGCCGGAGCGGAAATGAAACAGGTCGAGGAAGAGTTCAACATGATCGTGCTCTCCCTGGGCCTGGAGCCGAGCGCCACGCTACAGGAGCAGGCCCAACGCATGGGCGTGGTGTTGAACCGCTGGGGATTCGCCCAGACCGATGAACTTTGTCCGCTTGATACGTCGCGGCCCGGCGTGTTCGTGGGCGGGGCGTTCCAGGAACCAAAGGACATTCCCGACACCGTTATGCAAGCCAGCGCGGCGGCCTCCCGGGCAATGCAACTTTTGGCCCCGGCCCGGGGAAGCCGAGTGCGAGTGAAAACTTATCCGCCCGAACGCGACATCAGCGACGAGCCGCCGCGGGTGGGAGTTTTCGTTTGCCACTGCGGCAGCAACATCGCCTCGGTGGTGGATGTCGAGCGGGTGGTCAAGGAAACTCAACGCCTTCCCTACGTGATCCACGCCGAACGAAACACATACACCTGCGCCGACGACAGCCAGGACCGCATCAAGGCCATGATCGCCGAGCACAGGCTCAACCGCGTGGTGGTGGCTTCCTGCACGCCGCGAACCCACGAACCGATATTCCGCGACACGCTCCGCGACGCGGGGTTGAATCCGTTCCTGCTGGATATGGCCAATATCCGCGACCAGTGCTCTTGGGTACATTCGGGAAATCCGGATAAGGCCACCGAAAAGGCCGTGGACCTGGTGCGCATGGCCGTGGGGCGGACCGCGCGATTGATGCCGCTAGAGCAGGAAATGGTGCCGGTCAACAGCGCCGCGTTGGTCATAGGCGGCGGAGTGGCGGGCATGACCGCCGCGCTCTCTCTGGCCGATCAAGGGTTTCCTGTCCACCTTGTGGAAAAAGAAGCCGAACTGGGCGGCACCGCCCGGCAACTCCATCACACCCTCGACGGCCGCGATATCCAGGCGTTTCTGGCCGATACGATCAATCGAGTTTCAAACCATCCGCGCATCACCGTTTACTTGCGTTCGCGGGCCGGGAAGGTCGAGGGACACGTTGGCAACTTCCGCTCGAAGGTGACCGGAGTTTGTGAAAAAATAGATTGTGGTGCAGGCGTCTCGCCTGCACAGGCAGCCGGGACGGCTGCACCACAAAGCACAAGAGAGATCCAACACGGGGCGATCATCGTGGCGACCGGGGCGACCGAACTAAAACCGCAGTCGTTCGGCTACGGCCAAAACCCTCGGATAATTACGCAATTGGAGCTGACCGACCGCCTGGGACGCAATGAGATATCGCTGGCGGAAAATGCCACTGTGGCAATGATCCAATGCGTCGAGCAGCGCAACGCCGATCGCCCGTATTGCAGCCGCGTTTGTTGCACATCGGCGGTCAAGAATTCCTTGGAACTGAAAAAACGTTATCCTAAAGCCCGGATCGTGGTGCTCTACCGCGACATACGGACCTACGGATTCCGCGAGGCGGCATATCGCGAAGCCCGGGAAAAGGGAATTTTGTTCGTGCGTTACGAGCCCGAGCAGCCGCCGGAACTGACGCTAAACGGCCGGCTGCAATTGCGCGTTCGCGAGCCGTCGTTGGGCCGCGATTTGAACCTGGAGCCGGATCTGCTCGTATTGGCGGCGCCGATGATACCCAGGGCCGACCGCGAGGAGCTTTCCGAATTGCTGCGCGTGCCGCTTAATGCCGACGGATTTTTCCTCGAGGCCCACATGAAGCTCCGCCCGGTGGATTTCGCCAGCGAAGGGCTTTTCCTTTGCGGCGCCGCGCATGCGCCGAAGTTTCTAACCGAGACCATAGCCCAGGCCAGCGCGGCGGCGGGCCGGGCGGCGTCGATCCTTTCCAAGAAAAAAATGCCCGTGGGCGGACAGACGGCCTGGGTCGATCCGGACAAGTGCATCTCTTGCATGACCTGCGTGCACGTTTGCCCGTACATGGCCCCGCAAATCAACGAATTCAACAAGGCCGAGGTTGAGAGCGCCGCGTGCATGGGCTGCGGAAGCTGTACGGCCGAATGTCCGGCCAGAGCCATTTCGCTGCGGCACTTTTTCGATAATCAGATATTGGCCGCCATCGACGGCGCGTTGGGCGGCGGCGAGGAAGAGAAAATACTTGAACCGGCATATCCGGCCCAAGCAGGCGTTGCCCAGCCCCGTTGGCATTTGACTTGATGAGGTGAATCAGTGGAAACCGAACCGGTTATTTTGGCGTTTTGCTGTCACTACTGCGCGTATGCGGCGGCCGATTTGGCCGGCTCGATGCGGCTACAGTATCCCAGCAACGTGCGGGTGCTGCGCTTGCCATGCACCGGCAAGATCGAAGTGAATTACATCCTCACGGTCTTCGAGCACGGCATCGACGGGGTGATCGTGGCCGGGTGCCTGGAAGGCGGATGCCACTTTTTGGAAGGAAACCTCCGCGCCCGGAAACGGGTCGAACGCGCGAAAATGCTGCTGGAAGAAATCGGCCTGGAGCCGGAGCGATTGGATATGTTCAACCTTTCCTCGGCCGATGGGCCGCGTTTCGCCGAAATCGTCACGGAAATGAGCCGTCGGGTAAAGCAACTGGGCCCAAGCCCGCTCAGATCCGATCACAAAAGCATTCAACAGGGAATTGAAAAAGCAACCCATCAGGCTCAAAAAGCCTCGGAAGGAGTGAAAAATGATTGTTGCCGATCGCAAGCATGTGCCTGAAATCCGCGATATGATAAAAAAACACCGGCGGGTGCTGCTGGTGGGATGCGGCACCTGCGTTACCGTTTGCCTGGCCGGCGGCGAGCGCGAAACCGGCATCCTCGGTTCGGCGTTACGGATGTCGTTAAAGCTCATCGGCAACAAGAGCACCACGGTCGATGAATGTACCATCGAACGCCAATGCGAGGACGCCTTTATCGACGCCTTGGCGCCTCGAGTGGCCGAATACGACGCCATCTGCTCGCTGGGCTGCGGCGCGGGCGTGCAGGCGTTGGCCGAACGCTTTCC
>JBEKGL010000342.1:0-4908 GCA_050012815.1 Thermoguttaceae bacterium | reverse complement strand
CGATCTGCACTTTCAGACTTGCACCACGATCGACACGCTGGATTACAGTTCCGGCCGATTGCACGAAGGCTCGAAAGTGGTAATCGCCGCGGCCGGCCCGGCCAAACGGACATTGCCCGTGGCCATCGACAGCCGGCTTGCGCTGCCGGAGGATTTGGGTTTTCGCAATGCGCGGATATTTTTGCCGGGGATATTGGTGATCGAGGGTCCGCCCTACCGCGCCGAGGCCGACGGGCGCGATTCGGCGATAGAGCGGTTTTGCACGCGTTATACCCGGCATGAGGCGATTAACGCTTTTCCCTGGGTGGTGATTGTCGATCAAAGCGAATTTGCGGCCGCAAACCGGGAAAATTTTCTTTGGGTGACGTTTACACGCAGCAATCCGGCCGCGGATATCTACGGAATAGAATCATTCACGGCCGATAAGCATTGGGGCGCGCTGGGTTCGCTGGTTATCGACGCCCGGAGCAAGCCGCACCATGCCCCGCCGCTGGTAGAGGACCCGGCGGTGAGCAAACGCGTGGACGCCTTGGCCGCCGGGGGAGGGCCGTTGCACGGAATTATTTAGAGATTTGAGATTTGAGATTTGAGATTGGGGATTGGGGATTGGGGATACTTTTGAGTTAATTGATGTAATATGACGGAAGAAATATTGATGATTACATGGTTCTTTGTTCTGGGCGCGGTGATCGGCAGTTTTTTGAACGTGGTGGTATATCGGTTGCCGCAAGGAATGAGTTTGATCTTACCGGGGTCGCACTGTCCGGCGTGCAATCATCGAATCCGCTGGTTCGATAATATCCCCATTGCGTCCTGGCTGGCGTTGGGCGGAAGATGCCGTGATTGCCGGGCGGCGATCTCGGCTCGATATCTCGTGGTGGAAGCGATAACCGCCTGCATGTTCGCCCTGTTGACGACGGCGGAGTTTGCCCTCAAGGGAATCAACCTGCCGCTGCGGGAAATTTACGAAAGCGGGAATTCAGGCTTTCCTAGAAATAATCCGGAGCTGTACGCGATATTGCTCTATCACTTGTTGCTTTTGTGCACGCTCCTGGCTGCGGCAGTGATCGAAATCGACCGCCAAAAACCGCCGCTGCGCCTGTTTGTGCCGGCCCTGGCGATAGGTGTAATCGCGCCGTTTGTTTGGCCTTATCTGCGGCCCGTGCCTGCATGGTTGGAGCTTCCCGATTGGACAAGCCGGATACTGGATTGCGCCGCGGGATTGGCGGCGGGCGGATTGCTGGGTTATATAGCCTGGCGCGTACAAGGAACTAAATCGCCCGGCGGCATGACCTGGGGACTGCTGTGCGGGGGAGTTTTTCTGGGCTGGCAGGCAGTCTGCGGCGTGGCATTTGTGATTTCGTTATTGGCTTTATTCGCGGCGGCACTTGGCAAACTCCGAAAAAAGGCCGGGGCTTGGCCGTTTTCCCTATGGCTATATACTGTTACCTTGGGCTGGATTTTGGCCTGGTCGGTGATTGTCGATTTGATAAAGCGGATTGTGGATTAGCACACCCAGTCCCCGACCATGCTACGCACGGTGCCCGATAGCGGCTAAATGCAACAAACATATCACTGAAAACTGAAAACTGAAAAAACCATGAACGAAGATCGCCAGCGAGAGATGAATCTGCATAAGATATTGCAGTCGCTTAGTTATCGAGTGGCTTACAAGGACGAGGATTTCCTGATGCAGCCCGAACTGCGGGCCGCGCGGATGGAACTCGAGCTTTTGAAGCCGGAATTGTATTTTCAGCGCAACAATATCCGCTCGACGGTGGTGCTGTTCGGCAGCACGCGGATCATCGAGCCGTGCGCGGCCCAGGAGCAATTGGAGCGGGCCCGAACGCGCCTGGCCGAAACGCCCGACGATGCGCGGCGTCAGCGGGCGGTTGCCCGGGCCGAGGAAATCGCCAATCGCAGCCATTATTACGAAACCGCCCGGGAGTTCGCCCGGCTGGTTTCGACGGTTTCTCAAAAAGAAGAGGCCTGCGATTATGTAGTGACTACCGGTGGCGGGCCGGGCATTATGGAGGCGGCCAACCGCGGGGCTTACGAGGTGGGTGCGAAATCCATCGGCCTGAACATCCGCCTGCCGCGCGAACAACAGCCCAATCCTTATATCACTCCGGAATTGTGTTTCCAATTTCATTACTTCGCCATGCGGAAATTCCACTTTCTCATGCGGGCCAAGGCCCTAGTGGTGTTTCCCGGCGGGTTCGGCACCCTCGACGAACTGTTCGACGCACTGACGCTTCGCCAAACCGGACGGATGCAGGATATTCCCATCATCATGTTCGGGCGCGAGTATTGGCAACGCGCGATCAACTTTGCGTTCCTGGCCGACTCGGGCACGGTCGAAGACGCCGATTTGGACCTGATCTCATTCGCCGAGACCGCCGAAGAGGCCTGGAACATGATCGAGCAGTTCCACCGTCATCGCCGCTCCCCCGGCGAATGGACCGACGCCGGCAGCGATGCGTGGATCACCGATTGAACCGCACGGGTGCGGGTGCCGGGTGCGGGTGACGGGTGCCATGGCCACGCTTGCGTGGCCATGAGATTGTGGTCTGCTTGTACTTCCCACATGCCCACGACGAGCGTGGGCATGGCACAGGGCAACCCATTTCATAGTAAGACGTATCAGGATTGACAACGCCATGCTCGGCTGCGAAAATGCGGTATAGTTTTACCGCACTTCGGCGGTCGAATACCTTTTAGGTCTTTAATCAGCAATGTCATCTGCAACAATTAAACTCTTCCTCCCGCTCGGCGATGCAAAAAGTCTTCGCACTGCGGAAATCTCCAACTGGACCGGCAAGGCAGTTGCAGCACCACGCACCGAACTCGACGAGTTGCTAACCCGAGAGGAACTCGACAAGGCTGGAGTTTACATCCTCCTCGGAACCGACCCAGCCACGAATACTTCACGTGCTTACATCGGTGAGGCAGAGGTCATCCGTGAGCGACTCAAGCAACACAAGGCCAAAGAATTTTGGGTTTCAGCCATTGTGTTCGTCAGTAAGGACGAGAATTTAACAAAGGCCCATATAAGATACCTTGAGAGTCGACTGCTTGTCGAAGCCGCCCAAATCGGCAGGTTCACGCTCGAACAGAATCAGGCGACCGGCTCGAAGCTCCCGGAGTCAGATCGTGAGGATATGGAGGTGTTTCTTACCCGAATCCGGCAACTCCTGCCCGTCCTCGGCTCTGACATTCTCACCCCCATTGCCCAGGCCACTTCCAAATCCCAGCCTGGTGGTATGCTCTTTTGCCGCCTCAAGGGCGCTGAGGCACGAGGGCAGCGGACACCCAACGGATTCGTAGTTTTCTGCGGTTCTACTGCCGTCTTGGAAGATCGCCCTTGTGCCAAAGATTATCCTTACGTTTTAACTCAACGTAAGGAACTCATTACGAATGGCACGCTGATCGAGAAAGAGGGTTTGTTCCACTTTAGTAAGGATTCCGAGTTTTCGAGTCCATCCGCGGCGGCTGCCGTTATCTACGGTGGCAGCGCGAACGGCCTTATAGCATGGAAGAATGAAGATGGGAAATCCCTCAAACAACTTGATGAGCAGGCCTAACTAGGCGTTCGTGTGCCAGTGCTGGCTTGTCCAGCAGTGTATTTCTGGCGATTGTACACCGATTACTTTCCCCCGCCCACTACACACTAATTTAATTTTCCGCCCTCCCCTGTCCGCCGTCTGCCTTCACCCTAAAGCCTATAGTCTCTCCGTGTCCTTCGTGCTGAATTAATTTCTTTGTGCCCCTTATGGGCATAGCCTGGCCAACAATCGCCCTTATCTTTTCTGTTGAAAAATTACATCTGCTTGTAAACAAGCCAATTGCGCGCACCGCGATCTGGAAAAACTGCCGCGTAATTTCGGCGTTCGGATCGTAGTCGATGCTCGTAGAGTAAATGTCGGTGATTTTCTGATAAAACAGCCGCTCGCTGGATCGAATATCCCGGATGTGGGCAAGCAGTTCGTCGAAATAGTCATCGCCAAGAGTTCGCCCGGCCTTGATGCGTTCGTCGTCGAGTGTAAAACCCTTCACCAGAAGTTCGGCAAGCCGTGCGGTAGCCCATTGGCGGAAGGCGGTTCCGCGCGGCGACCGGACGCGATAGCCCACGGCTAGGATAGCATCCAGGTTGTAATGTTTAAGCGAACGGCGAACACTGCGCACCCCCTCTTGGCGAACTTATAAGTATTCCTTATAAGTTGCCGTTTCGTCCAACTCTCCCTCGTCGTAAATACTTTGCAGATGCAAGGTTATATTTTGCGGCGTGGTCTGGAACAGTTCCACCAATGTGGCCTGGGTCAGCCAAACGGTTTGTCCATCCAAGCGGACCTGGAGGTTGGTTGCTCCATCGCGGTAGATAAGGATTTGGCCACCGGGAGGGAGCGGGGCGGGGAGACGTTCTTCATCCATGACGATTCTCCTTGATAAATACCTCGGGGGTAGCTACGAAACGCACTGGCGCCACGACCAACCGACCATGCAAGGCATGGTGCCCGTCGGTGCCCGGCTTGTTCAGCAGTGTACTTCTGGCGATTTTACTCCCCCAACTAACCACCGTCCACCACCCACTTATTTTTCGCTCTTTCTGCTTTTCGTGATAAAAGTGGAACGTATTTCGACTTCTCTTATCTGTATATATGTTTCTCGCTAAGACGCAAAGATGCAAAGAAAATAGGTGGAATTCCCGATGCCAGATCCTTCGCTGCGCTCAGGATGACAACCAATATCCCCTGTCCGCTGTTCCCCGAATCTGAACCCTGAATCCTAACGAGACAGATAGGAATATCTGTCCTCCTATTTCTGAACCCTGAACCCATAGCGCAGCATTTGGCCGCAACCAGAGCGCGACCACTGGTCGCGGCTTTACAACCTATCGGCGGGGAGGCG
>JBEKGL010000341.1:0-4945 GCA_050012815.1 Thermoguttaceae bacterium | reverse complement strand
TTGATGCCGATCTATCTTTTTAACCCGGCTGAGGGAAATAATCTAAGAACGCGATATGGGCACGCGCTGATGATGAACTTCAAGGGAAATATAATTGTATTCATCATGCTAGCCATCGCCGCCGCCTATGAGGCAACTGAAGTGATTCTGCAAATGAGATAGAACATTATTCCCAAGACCGCCGCGATTAAAAGAGTAATGGTCGATGGCTCGGGCACGGGGGTCGTCGAGGAGTTGACCGATTGGGGACCGCCGGGCAAGAAGGCGATGGTCAATGTGGCGCCGGCGCCGATGGTCAACGTGCCTTGGACTACGGAACTCGCCGTCAGATTGCCGCCGGCCGCTAAGTTAGTAACGCCCGTGCCGCTGATGTCGCCCACGGTATGCGTGCCGCTATCGACTTGGAACGTGGCCGAGGAAGAAGTGGATATTGACGAGGCCGCGTAGAGCTGGCCCCTGGAAGTCAACTCCAGCGTGCCGTTGCTGATTGTCGTGTCGCCGGTGTATGTATTGGCGGCAGTAAGGGCGAGCGTGCCGGAGCCGAGTTTGGTCAGGCCGCCTTCGCCGCTTAAGATGCCGGAAACGGCGCAAGCAAAGCCGTTGGAGTCGATCGTTGCGCCGCCCGCGCCGATAGCGGCCGGAACGGCAAACATCAGCGTGCCGATTGCCTGCACCGCGCCGCCTGACCAGATGCAAGAGCCGCCGCTGTTCCAGTTTCCGGGCGTGCCGCCGCCAAGGACGACCTGATAAGTCTTCAAAGTGCCGCCGTTGAGCAATAGACTGCCCGTGTACGTAGTGCCGCCGACGGTGTTGCCCAGTTGGATGTTCCAGGCCCGGACCGTGCCGCTGTTGATCTCCAACGTGCCGTTGCCCTGATCGCCCACGTAAACAGTATCGTTGACCGAAAGCGTGCCGCCGTTGACTGTAACCTTATCGCCGGCCGAACTGCCGTTGCCCCCGATATACAAATGAAAACATGCGGCGTTATTCTGCATGACGTTGACCAGGCCGCCGGCCCCTGTTCCGTCGCCGACGACGTAGGCCTTGTCGTCGGAGGTGGGCGTGGTTGCCGTCCACTTCACGGTTACGCCCCAATCACCGCCGTTGCTGTTCCAGGTTCTGGAGGCGTGATTTGCGGCAATTTCGTTGATGTATTGCTCGATATAAGTGTAGCCTACGGGATTTAGCGTGTTTCTATCGTTGGCGTTGGAGGGGTTCAGGCCGTGGGCGGTTTCCCAGGTGTTGGGAATTCCGTCGTTGTCGGTATCGAAGCCGGCGGACCTGGTTACCACGGTCATCGCCGGCTGACCGCCGACCACAGACTCGTCAGTGATGACCGCGCCCAAAGTTCCCAGCGATGTCACTTGATTGACCAGCCGGGTATCGACCGGGTCGCGCGATAGCGAAGCCCCCGCTCCGGCAGCGACCTTGCTGTAAGCCACGGCTGCGCTGTCGGTGGTTACCGGTATCGTGGGATTGAAAAACTTAGTTGCGTAAAAAGTCGGCCCTCCGGAAAAGTCGGACGTAGTCATGGCGACGCCGTCGAGTACGCCGTTTTTGTTCATATCCTTCATGTTGCCCGATTGATAGACATAATCGTTTGAATTGAACTGGCCGGCGACGGTGGAACTGGAACTAGGTCCTTGGATGAAATAGTTATTGATGCAGTCGAGATAATGAACTCCCGAAGAATGGCCGCCCGTCAAGCCATCCGTGGATCCCCAGTTATACACCACGTTGTTGATGTATTGAATTGTACCCTTGGCCTTGGGATTGCGGGTTTTGTTGTCGAGAAAAAGGTTGTGGCTGAGTGTGATATAATTGGAGCTATCTACCAACATGCCGGCGTATTGCGACTGGATCGCTTCGCCGCAAATGCAATTCTGGATCGTAATGTTGTAAGGAGCTATAGATCCACTGTCTTGGGTTATACCGATGTTGTCATAACGTGACCATTCAACCGAGACGTGATCGATAATCATATTATAGCCGGAGGTGATATTAAGCCCTTTCTTGTCCGAGGCGGTGCCGACGCCCGGGCGAATTCGAATATCGCGCAGAATTATGTTGTTGCGGTTGCTCAGCGACACATAGTTGCCATATATGGTTATGCCGTCGCCCGGCGCGGTCTGGCCGGCCAGAGTGATGTTGTTGCTGAAGACTAGAGGGCCGCTAGTGGGATTAATAACGCCGCAGATGTCGAACACGATGATGCGATTCGACGAGCTGACCGCGTCGCGCAATGATCCGGCGCCGGAGTCGTTGAGATTGGTGACGTGATACACCGTTCCTCCCCGCCCGCCGGTGACAAAAGCCCCGTAACCCTCTGCCTCGGCAAAGGCCTTTTGTTGGGCGAACGCGGCATTTCCATATAAGGAAAGGCCGCTTACAAGAAATACAACGAAAAGAATTGTTGAATGTGTGCGCATAATGCCACTTTTATAACATATCTCTTTTAAAAAAGCAACCCGGCAGGTGGATTTTATTGCCGCCGAACATTATGTTGTGTTTCAACGGATATGGCACAAAATCCGGGCAAAGTTAAGCAACTGGTTTCCTCGCTGGTTAATGGCGGCGTCGGTTGCCGACATATTCCATGCGGGCAAAGGGGCGTTCGAAGGCAGTGGCAATTGTATGCAATTGCGTACATGCCCCAACATTCTGGAGTGCGGAATAAATGTCGATACGTCAGTCCTGTGACGTATCTCCCGTTATCCGCTGCATAACTTTCAAATCCGTGCGATCCCTGAATCCCACGGCTTGCCAGAACGCTTTGCCCTCTGAATTGCCGGCAAAGAGAAAAATGTTGCACTTGAGGATTCGCTCTCGAAGAAGACGGTCCAGGCATCGCTGAACGAGACTCCTGCCGATCCCCTGCCTGCGATGCGCGGGATTCACGGCCAAGTGATGAAGATAGCCGCGGCGTCCATCGTGGCTGCAAAGAACCGCGGCAATAATCCGCCTGCCGTCCCGCACGATAAAACTCATCCCTGGATTGCGGTTTAGGAAGGCCGCTATCGCATTCGGGGTGTCGGATTCATTTAGCCCGATGTCATCCTGCCGCTGCCAGAAGCTCACAACCTCGTCACAATCCGCCGCCGTCATTTCCGTGATTTCGATACTCATGTTTTCACCTGCGAATTTGCACGCTGCTTTGGTCACTCCTTTTCATTCCCGTCAGTCTCATTATACGCTTCACGTTCAAAAGGATTGTCACGATACGGCCGGTATCCCATAAGCCAGAGGATTAACGTGCAAATTAGGTATGCCGGTCCCATGAAGGGCCCCCAGCGTTCATACTGGCGAACATGAACCATTTCATGAGCATAAGAAATATCCAGAGCTGCATCGCTTTGACCAAGTATAGTATGACCTAAGGTTAATGCCAAGGTAAATTGTCCGCCTGGTAGTCGCTGTAAAAACCACTTCACTCCTCCACCATGAAACTCCATGACTCGACCGCGAATACGCACATGGCCGCCGGTACAAACGCCGACCATGCCAATACACAGACCAAGTAAGGTATAGGGAGAAGCCCAAATTATGGCAAGAACTCGAAAGATATGAAATGCCCTTTCGTTGGCGCGTCAGCGGACCGGATCAGTTGGCGCACGCCTATGTGTTCGAGGTCGAAGGATATAAGGAACCGTGGTATGTAGTCGCCTCGGCATTGGACCTGACGCCCTTTCAGGCGCTGGCCGCGTTCCGCGCGCGATATCGCCAAAAAACCGATGGATTCCGCGACCTCAAACAGCGGTTGGGCAGGGAAAAATGCCGGGCCCGGATAAAATTTTAGAAACTACTGTTTACAGGAGACTCAATAAATTTTAACCCACGGCAATCGCTACTGCCCTTTCCGCTCGGGATAGACCACCAGTTCCACGCGGCGGTTGCGTTGCTTGCCTTCGGCTGTGGCGTTGGAGACCACGGGATGGTTCGAGCCGTGGCCGACGACGAAGAGTTGATCGCCTTGCAAACGGGTGCGGCTTACCAGCACGTCGTAAACGGCCATGGACCGGGCGATGGACAATTCGTGATTGCTCCGCCACTGGCCGCCGGCGACCGGGTCGTTGTCGGAGTGGCCTTCCACGCCGATAAGTTGGTCCGGATAATTCCGCATCAGTTCGGTGGCCGCGGTGACGATCAACTCCGGCCCGCCGGCTCTCAGCCGTGCGCTGCCCGGCTCGAACAGTCGATTGACGGACAGTTCCACGCGGATCACGTCGCCGTCGCGGCGGACAAATACGTCGGGCAGATTGATCGTGGGCAGGGTTTGCAGAAAGCTGTTGTTGGGCGTGATCGTCACCCCGCCTTGACGCTGCATCGAGGCGGTCATGGTCTGGACTTTCTTATCGGTGCTTTCCTTGTCCGACCGGGCTTGGGCAAGTTGGGCAGTCGCGCCGCGCAACTGATCGCGCATGGCGGCCAACTGATCTTCAAAAACCTTCGATTGCTGCCGGGATTGGGCCAAGAGCTGTCCCAATTCCTGATTGTCTTTATCCAAAGCGGTCGCCCGATTCTGCAATTCGGCGTACTGGCGCGACATCGCCTGCTGCTGCTGTTCGTATTGCGCGACTTTGCCCTTGAGCACCATGGGATTGTCGGCGCAGCCGGCCAGCGCGACGAGCACACAACCGAACAACCATGTCCCACCTGGAAATCGCGGCACGGCGATAATCTCCTTGAATCTATCAAGACAAGCAGGGCGGATGGTAACAAGGCCGACAATGGGCGGCAAGATCAGTTCGTCAAAGGCGGAATGCGGATAGGCGCGGAATTAAATTGCCTAAATTACTAAATCTATCTATTTTTATTGCAAATTGGAAATTGCAAAATGCAAATTGCAAATTGAACACCGGCAACTGCTTGCGCGATTTGTCACTTTTTTCCGCACGTTGTGATTTTAACTGAAAACTGATTACTGAAAACTGATAACCACCTACCA
>JBEKGL010000340.1:0-4948 GCA_050012815.1 Thermoguttaceae bacterium | reverse complement strand
CTTTTTAAACAGTTCATGCTGATTTCTTTTCATTATTTTCTCCGCCATGGCGTGGCGGTCGCACTTTAACGTCGGCAAGGATAAAGTTTTTTTCAATTCGGTCTTCGTGGCGTCCGTCGTATTTTTGACCGCCGCGGCCGCTTCCGCTTTTTGCTCATCGGTAAGATCCAATTCCTTTAGGACCTTCTTGTTGGTCAAGAGAAAATTTACTTGCATATCGTTAGGGCCTATTTTAGTGCCCCCGTTGCCGGGCGGATTTCCGTCAATTTGTGGACCGCTTGGAATTTGAGCATGGACTTCAAAAGCCGGCAACGCCGCTCCCAACAGGCCGATCAGCGCCAATAAACCATATTTTCGTAGCATAATTAAGTTCCTTTCTTTCATAAAAATTTTAACCCCGGCGCCGCGGAGATTTAACTGGAGTTTTGCAAATTGCTCCCCTCGCCCTTTGGGAGAGGGGACGATGAATCCGAAATTTGCAAAACTCCAGATTTAACAAAGATATCACTTTATCTGTTCGTTAAAAAACCCCTGACCCGGAGGAGCCTCCTCCTCCTCCTGATTCGAATTGAAAAACACCTCCTCGGTCATCCCGCTCTTTGCTGGCCGGAACACCCCAGTCGTCGTCTTCCTCCAACAACTGCAAGATGCGGCGGTCGATGATTTTCTCGCGATTCTCGTTTCTTTTTTGGATCGATTCATGGATGCGGGCAAGTTCCGTTTCCAACCGCTTGACTTCCAGTTCGCGGCGCTGTTGGCGGACGTCGAACTGCTGGCCTGAAAGTTCTTCGAGTTGCTTTTTCAGCTTTGCTCGTTCCGCTTTGTCGGTGGCGGATTTATATTGGTCCACGATTTTTTGGACGTCATCGGCGATTTTTTGTTCCTTTTCCTCCAATGCTCGCGTCTCGGGATCGACTGGGCCAATCATCGGCCGCCTCGGATCCGGTGAACCACCGGCTCTGCCGGATCTCGGGTCCCTCCTAAATGATTCCAGGGCCTTTTTCGCTGCATCCCCGCCGACTTGGCCAAAATCTTCAACTTGACCGTTAGGCCCAATCACTTGCAAACGGCCGTTTTCGATCTTCCATGTCGTAGTGCCAGATGCTTGAACTTGACCGTTAGGCCCAACCATTACGCCACCATATCCGCCCCCAGCCGCGCCCCCACCGCCAGCCCCCCGAATTGGCTCCGGACGTCTAATCTCAACTCTTGCTGCCGGTGTGTTCCTTGACGGCCCCAGTGTGGGCTGTGTGGGCTGGGCGGGCTGTGCCGCGGCTGTTCCAGTTGTCGGCTGCGGCTGCGCCCCGGCCGTTCCTGTAGTAGTTGTAGTGTCAGAGGAAGAGTTGGTAATTGTAGAGTTAGAGGAAGAGGTAGATACCGATTGCGGTACCTCTACTAAGGCCGATTTGATTGCTCCTTTGTTTTCGTTCTGCCCTTGCGCTTGGACAGTACCGGCCGACAGCCCCCAAAGAATTGTCAAAACCAACAGTAAAACCACACACATTTTTCGCGACGACATAAACAATCTCCTTTGTTAAAAAATTTAAAGTTTCACTCAACACTCCCCTCTCCCGACCAACCTTCGGTCGGTGCCCGGAGAGGGGCCGGGGGTGAGGGCAGTGATGGCAAACATTACGGAAATAGGTTTTTCCAATACCAACCGCCCTCACCCTAACCCTCTCCCAAAGGGAGAGGGGACTATTTCAACACGCTATTTTTAAGGAAAATTCCTGTACAGGTCTTGGTTTAATTGTTCGATGCGGTTGCTTATCTCCAACATTGACGAATCGATCCCATGCCCGGCTTCCGGCGGCGAAGTCTGCGGTTTGAGCCGTTCTATTGCCGCTTTTACTTGTCGGAGTTGATCGATCTGCGGGTCTTGACGATATTCCGGCAACTCGGCCTGCATTTTAGCCAATTGCGAGCGGAATTCCGTGAGTCTTTCCGGCGCTACGTCGGATGATTCGCCCGCGGACAACTTCTCGTCCAACTCATCAACTTGCCGCCACAGGTCGGCTATGCGTTTCTCAAACGCGGTTTCTTTATCTGCAATGAATTCGTTTGCGTCTCGCTTTGCCGACGGCGTCTTGGCTCTCTGAACTATCGAAACCGCGTGCAATCCTATACTAGACACGGCTTCTTTGCCGCCAAAAACCAAACGCAGCAGACGGGTGGCGCCGGTGAGTTCCGTTGTTGCAAAAGCGGCAAGCATGAGCAACAACGCCGCCGCCATCCAGTACATTTGAAACATCCGCCGGGAAAACCCCGCGAACGGACGCCATCCTCCGGACGGATAACGCGGCCGGGGATAGAGCGACGGTTGTTCGGTGTGCGCCAACCAACTGCCTAATAACTCCGCCGTTTCGCCGGCGGTTTGGTATCGCTGGGCCGGATTTTTGGCGTGCAACCGGGCAATGATCCGTTCCAGCCAAATCGGAATATCCGGATTGATCTCCCGCATGGATCGAGGCGTTCCTTCACAAATCTGACGCAACACGGCCATGGTCGATTCGCGGCGAAACGGCGATTGACAGGTGCACATTGCGTACATCACGCTGCCCAGGCTGAATAGATCGATCCTGTGATCGACGAATTCTCCGTTGGCCTGTTCCGGGGCCATGTATTCCGGGGTGCCGGCGATAAAACAACTTCGCGTGAAACTGGCGTCGTCCACCGCCCTGGCAAGGCCGAAATCGGTGATCACGACCCGCTCCACACCGTTCTCCAGCAAAATATTGGCCGGCTTGATGTCGCGGTGCACCAGGTTCTGGGCATGCGCGGCGGACAAGCCCTCGGCAATTTGAATGCTGATGCGGAGAATTTCTTTAAGCTCCAGCGGCCCGTCACGATCTATCTTGTCCTGCAACGATATGCCGTCGATAAACGGCATGACCAGATAGGGCACCTCGTTCGCCGAATCAACCGCATGAATGGCGATCACGTGCTCGTGAACCACCGCCGCGGCCGCTTTGGCCTCGCGGGCAAATCTGAGCCGGGCGGCAGGGCTGTGTATCCATTGCGGCGCTAGAACTTTGATGGCCACATAACGATTAAGTGCCGCATCAAAACCCTTCAGCACGATTCCCATTCCGCCGCGGCCGATGACTTTCACGATCTCATAAGGACCGAGCCGGCCAAGCTTGGTCGGGTCGTCGGAAGGCGAAAGAAATTCCAGTTTCATGCATCCCGCGTTGTGGACCGTGTTGCCCGGCGCCAAAACGTTATCGGTGCTCGTCGCACCCTTTAAATTTACAATGGTGCTGAGCAACTGCTGGGCGTCGTCCCACCAATCCTGTCCGGCCGCCAACGATTCCAGCTCTTTTCGACAATCCGCGCAGGACTCGAGATGCCGGGCCAACTCATCCTGGGATTTCGGAGGCAGCCGATCGTCCAGGAGTTCCCGGAGTTGCCGCCGATCGCATTGTGAATTGGATAGTACCATGATCTCGCTTATTTTTCTTCCAGGGTTTCGATCTTTTGTCTTAGCCGCGCCATTACTCGGCTGCGGGCGATGTAAACCGCGCCGGCCGAGATGCCTAACTCTTTCGCCGCTTCGGGCACGGGCCGATTCTCCACGCTCGTGAGCCAGAAGGCTTGCCATGTGCTTTCGCGAAACTCGTTACGGATTTGTTCCGCAGCCCAGGCAAACGCCTGACGTTTGTATTCCCGGTCGAAAACAGCCGAGTCTTCCCGGTCCGGCTCGTGCGGATCGGGTTGCTCGGCCAAAAGTCTATGGATGTCGCTGTTGCCGGCGCCCGTCGGATGCCGCCGCCGGTAAGTCAGCCAGTTGATCATCAGGTTTCTGGCTATGCGGAACAACCAACCCCGAAAACTGCCTCGCTGGGGATTTGGGTCCCACCGCTGGATGGCCGAGGCCACGGCTATGAAAACTTCCTGCGTCAACTCCGATGCATCCGCATCTTGAAAACCCTGGCTTCGAGCCAGCCGAAACACCAGCGGCTGATATATGGCATAAAACTCCTCCCAAGATTGTTGATCTTGGAGATTACGGAGGCGCACCAATAAACTTGGACGGGTCGTAGGCGTGTCGTCCATCGGGTGTGCTCCTATCTATACCACAAGCCGGTTTTAGAAATCTTTCAATTTATACCACGAGGCCAGTATTTTTGTCCGGTACCACCTACATCAGGAGGCCGGATATTCTTAGCGTAATTTCAGGAGGCCGGTCATTCTTGTCTGGCCCGAAAAAGACAGGCAAGAATGCCTGTCCTCCTGTTTAAAATTGGTAAATTAAGCAAAATTGACCGGTAAAGTAACATAGCAATAGCTAAAGAGTGGTATCTTGAAGTATACATATTAGTCCATCTACCCGCAGGTTCTGAAAATCCTGAAAAAACGGTGCAACCGTTACTTGCGCCATGCCGATACGTTTCACATGCGCAAGCATTGTCGCTCTGCTCGCCCCCCCCGCCCCGCATTTGGGGGTGGCGTAGAGAGCATGATCCATGACGTAGGAGCGAGATCCCATGCAAGTTAAAGTATATGTTCCAAAAATTATTGAGGTTCCCAGCGAGTATCTGCCCGCGCTGGCCAAGCGTGCCGCCGATAGCCTGGGTGATCGCGCCAGCGAGGTTTCGGCCACCCGAGGGCACTTGATTCGTCAGGCCATCCAAGATGGTTTGCTCCGGGAGTTCGATGCCCTGATCGGCGAAGATGGAACGGTTGATTTGGTTTGCGACCCGGGTATGGAAATTCCCCTGGAACTGGAGAACAAAACGCTCAGCTTGGCCGAATTGCTAGAAGCGTTGCAGTACAGGCGGACCTGGGCCGAGGTGAAATCGGCTTCCGAAGCGGCCTGATTCCCCACTGAACTCAGTTGGGGCGATAGTGCAACTGTCGGCCCCAACAAACGGAACATCCTGAATTGAAATAACCGGCGTAACCAACCGGTCGCCCTGCCTACACGCACCCGCCTATGGCCGCCCGC
>JBEKGL010000339.1:0-4957 GCA_050012815.1 Thermoguttaceae bacterium | reverse complement strand
CATGGGAACAAGTGAAACTGATGACTGAAAACTGATAACTGAAAACTATGTTGCCGATAACGATCGAAGCCCTGGTGAAAATCGTGCTGCTGATAGGCGGTTTGATGACCGCGGCGGCATATTTCGTGCTTTTGGAACGCTGGATTGCCGCCTGGGTGCAAGATCGGCTGGGGCCGAACAGGGTGGGCATACCGTTGACGAAAATCCGCATGTTCGGGCTGGGGCAGCCGATCGCCGACGGGATGAAATTCATATTCAAGGGTGAGTTCACGCCCGGGCACGTCGACAAGTTGATGTATTTCATCGCTCCGGTGATTATTTTCACGGCGGCCATTATTGTTTTCGCCGTTATACCGTTTGGCAGCGTGCTTCCCACCGGGCTGTTTCCCGAAAGCTGGGGCGTGAAAGAACCGATCCGCCTGGTTGCCGCCCCGGGCATGGACGTGGGCATGATTTATGTTTTCGCCATGGGGAGCCTCGCGGTTTACGGTGTGGTGCTGGGCGGTTGGGCAAGCAATAATAAATACAGTTTTCTGGGCGGGCTACGCAGCAGCGCCCAGTTGATTTCTTATGAACTGCCGCTGGGACTGGGGATCGTGGGCGTGGTGTTGGCCGCCGGGTCGTTGCGTCTGGATGTGATTATCCATCAACAGGCCCAGAGCGGAGTGTGGAATGTTTTTACTCAGCCGCTGGGATTCGTGGTCTTCACGGTGGCGGCGTTCGCCGAGGCCGGGCGCCTGCCATTCGACCTGCCAGAGGCCGAGCAGGAATTGGTGGGCGGATATCACACCGAGTATTCGGGCATCAAACTGATGATGTACCTGGTGGCCGATTTTTTGCACATGATAACGGCGTCATTCTTAATCGTGATTCTTTTTCTGGGCGGATGGCATTTATGGGGCATAACCGGGGGAATAAATTCGGCCGGCGGAGATATAGCAACCTGGTCCACGGCTATCCTGCGGATCATCGTGCTGTTAGTCAAGGTAATGGGAGTGATCTTGTTCTTCATGATTGCGCGTTGGAGTTGGCCGCGGTTCCGCTACGACCAGTTGATGGACATCGCCTGGAAAGTAATGATTCCGTGCGGGCTGGCGAACCTGGTGGTTGTTGCGGTTTGGGTGGAATACGGCGAGCGTTTGACGAAATATGTCGGTTTGCCGTGGATTTGGAGCCTGGTCTTTTTGGGCTGGATCGTGCTTGTGACTACTTGGCTTGTTTTCACGCTGCTTGACCCGACGGGTATGGATAACCATCCTCGGCGCAGTTTGATCGCGCCGGATAGACAATTAGAAGAGATTAAGGAGTCGTAACAAAATAACTTATCCAAATCAGGAGGGCCAGACATTCCTGTCTGGCGCGAAAACGACAGGCAAGAATGCCTGTCCTCCTCTGATTATTAAAAGATGAAAACAGACGATAAAAACATTCGGTGGATTGAAGCACCCGAGTTGGGGATGTGGGGCAGATCGTATCTGCTGCTGTTTTTCCACGGATTGATTACTACCGTTCGGCACTTGCTAGGGCGTAAGCTGACGGTCCAATCGCCCGAGGAGCGGCACGAAATACCCGATCCGCTTATTTATCGGGGCGTGCACCGTTTAAATCGGGACGAGCAAGGCCGGGTAAAATGCGTGGCTTGTTTCCTTTGCGCCACGGCCTGCCCGGCTTATTGTATCGACATAGTTGCCGCCGAAAGTCCCTGGCCCGACCGCGAAAAATATCCGCAGTCCTTCACAATCGACGAACTTCGCTGTATCTATTGCGGCATGTGCGAAGAGGCATGTCCGGTGGACGCCATCGAATTGACAAGTCTATACGATCTTTCGGGCAAGAGCCGGGAAGAGATGATCTTCGACAAGGAAAAACTACTGAGCATATACGACAGAACCAAGGACGCCGAACCGTCGCGCGAGGAAAGAATGAAAAAGAAAGGATGAAGGATGAATGCTGCGTACTTCGTACCTTGTACTAAAAACTGAAAACTTTTTGAAATCGCTTGCGGTTTCGCACTGGATAAAATTAAACCGATTGCGGTTTCGCGAATACAATCACATACAAGTGGGCAGTAAACTGCCCACTCCTCAATTAACATGCTCAATTCCCATTTCATATTGATAATCGCATCGCTATCTGCCGCACTGGGGATGTGGTTGCTGCTGCCCCGAGGCAGTGCGCGCGGACGATCCGTCGGCGCGATGCTGGCCGTAATAGCCTTTGGACTGGGCGCTTCGCGGATGCCGCGGTTGGGCGATTTGGTCGGGCAGAGCGTATTCTCCATATTGGCGGGAGTGACAGTGGTCGCCGCCGCGGCAGCGGTCAGTTTTCGCAAACCCGTTTATTGTGCGATCTGGTTCGGGCTGACGTTGTTGGGCGTCGCCGGATTATTCCTCTTGATCGGGGCGCAGTTCCTGGCCGTGGCCACTATCGTGGTGTATGCGGGCGCGATCTTGGTGACATTTTTGTTCGTGCTCATGCTGGCAAACCAGGAAGGAAAGACGATTTACGACCGTGTGAGTTGGGAGGCCTTTTTGTCAGCGGCCGCGGGAATGGTCATGGTCGGCCTATTGTCACTTACGATCGGCGGCGTGTTTGGCGCGCCGAGTGCATCGGGTTCGCCGGAGATTTCCGCCCCCAGCGAGGAAGAGTTGGCTTCGAGAGTGCTTTCTGCGGACCATGTCGCCAGTGTGGGGATAGAACTTTTCGGCCGGCATTTGATTGCGATCGAAGTCGCCGGCACGCTGCTTTTGGCCGCGCTTGTAGGCGCGGCGGAGATTGTTGCCCATAACCAAAGGGTTCAGTGGTCAGGGTTCAGGGTTCAGGACTCCAGTCCTACACTTAACCCGAATTCGGAACCACGAATCCCAAACCTTGAATCCCAGATTCTGAACCATGACCACTAAAGCCATGCCTGCGGAAATCGCCTTGTTGAATAATTATCTGCTCGTTGGAGCCGTGCTGTTCGGCGTCGGCCTGATCGGTTTTTTAAGCCGGCGGAACATGATCGTCATGTTCCTGGCCGCCGAGATGATGCTGCAAGGCGTGTCGCTGAGCCTGGTTGCCTGGAGCCGGTTTCACAACGATTTCGGCGGGCAGATGTTGGTGATTTTCATCATTGCCGTGGCGGCTTGCGAGGCCGCCGTTGCCCTGGCGCTGGTGATAACGCTTTTTCAACGCCGGGGACAGTTGGACGTTGCTGACTGGCAGACCTTGCGCGAGGCTAATCAGCCGCCGTTTCAAGACAAGCCGCTTTTCCAGGCGTCCGAGGAACAACCCGCATCCTGGCCGCGTCTTACACCGGCCGGAATTGCTCCCGAGGTGCCGCCGGAAAAAATCGATTACCGGCCCGAGGTATAGGAAATGCAGAATGATGAATGATGAATGACATTAAAACTCTTTTAATTCTGATTCCGGCATTGCCCTTGGCGGCGGCGCTGATTACGGCGGCGCTGGGGCCTCGGGTATTGCGCGGACGGAGCCATTGGCCCACTGTTTTAGGATTGACGCTCTCTTGCGCGGCCAGTTTTATGTTGGTCTATCAAGTTCATCGGGCGAGTTCGGAAACGGCACAACAGGGTGTTTCCAAGACAGTCTTGGGTTATGAAAAAATGGTCACCCTATGGTCTTGGGCACAAACGGACGGCGCATATTCCCGGTCGCCGGCAACCGGCACGGCTTCAACTCAAACGCCGGGCTGGGGTAATTTCCGCGTGGACGTGGTTTTGCGGGCCGATCCGCTCACGGCGGTTATGCTGGCCGTTGTCACGTTTATATCTTTATTGGTTGCGGTCTATTCAATAGGTTACATGCACGGGGACCGGGGATACTGGCGATATTACAGTTATATCGCCCTTTTTGTGTTTTCGATGACGATGCTGGTTTCGGTGAGCAATTTCGTGCTGCTTTATGTTTTTTGGGAAGCAGTGGGGTTGTGCAGTTATTTATTGATCGGTTTTTGGTACGAAAAGCCTGCTGCTGCAGCGGCAGGCAAAAAGGCATTTCTGGTAAATCGCATCGGCGATTTCGGTTTCGCCCTGGGCATTTTCTTGATCTGGTGCATCTACGGCACGCTTGACTTTCACGACACGGTTGTCAACGGCGTGGTCACAAACGCAGGCATATTTGGACAGACGCGCCTGGCTGCGCCGGGCTTATTTGTCGGTGGTTCGATAGGCACCGCGATATGTCTGCTGTTATTGTTGGGCGCTTGCGGCAAGAGCGCGCAGTTCCCCTTGCACGTGTGGTTGCCCGACGCCATGGAAGGTCCCACGCCGATAAGCGCGTTGATTCACGCCGCCACGATGGTCACGGCCGGGGTGTACATGCTTGCCCGGTGCATGCCGCTCTACTCCATTTCGCCGTTTGCTCTGCACACTGTAACGGTCATCGGCGGTGTCACGGCCTTGCTGGGGGCATTAATCGCGATAACTCAAACCGATCTAAAACGCATCCTGGCATATTCGACCGTGAGTCACTTGGGCTATATGTTTTTGGCCATGGGCACGGGCACGCTGATAGGGACGACCGCGGGCATGTTTCACCTGATTACGCACGCTTTTTTCAAGGCACTATTGTTCCTTGCCGCCGGGAGCGTAATGCACGCCATGGGTGGAGTGATCGACATCCGCCGTTTTGGCGGTCTGCGGCGTCGCCTGCCCGTTACGCATTGGACGTTCCTATTCGGCGCTTTGGCATTGATAGGTTTTTGTCCGTTTGCCGGCTTTTGGAGCAAGGACGCCATCTTGCTGGCCTTGGCTGAAAAATCGCCGCCGGGAATGGTCGATCCCGTTTATCAATTCTTCTTCTGGACAACTTTATTAGGAATCCTGTTGATGGTTGTGTATACCTTCCGGCCGTTTATCATTACGTTCTATGGTAAAGAAAAAGTGCCTGAAGAGGCAGGCTCGCACGCGCACGAGTCTTCGCCTTCGATGGCCGCGCCGATGATAATTCTTGC
>JBEKGL010000338.1:0-4976 GCA_050012815.1 Thermoguttaceae bacterium | reverse complement strand
CTCCCCGGGCAATGGCCGCGGCTTGATTGCCGAGCCGATGAATGGGCCGCACGAAGCGGTGCGACAGGATTGTCGTGACCAGTATCACGGCGATCACGGCCGCCGCGCCCGCCATCAGCGCCGGATAGGCCGCCTGGCGCACGGCCGACCACCAGCGGTCTTGGGGATAAAGCACGATCAGCGATCCGGCCGGCAAGAGCGGGTCTCGTTCTCTTACCGGCACTCGTTGGCAAAGATAAACGCGGCCCGAGATCAAGACCGTGTGATTGGTGTCCGGCGTCTTTGGCCCTTTATCGGCGGCCGGGCGTTGAAGCAGTTCCAGGTCGTCCTTGCTTAGGCGCAACGTACTGGCTTGAGGAACGTCGCCGAGAGCGAAAAATACGAAATCGGCCCCGGACAGCCCGCTCATTTGCCGCAGGACCGGTTCGCTTAAAGGGAATCGCGCCTCGGAAAGCGTGGCCACCACGCGACGGAGGTTCTCGTCCTGGGTCTTGCGCGCGTGTTCCACTCCCATATACGCGCTAACGGCGCTGGCCAGCACAATGGCCATCACCACGACCGAAAGCACGGGCAGGAGCAACTGGATTTGAATCGGCCATCTCATGTTTCCACTCTTTCAGGAATGGACTATGCTTAGAACCTATCCCAAAAGTCATCCTGAGCGTAGCGAAGGATCTCCGTATTTGGCAATATATTGCCCATTTTAGTCATATGTCCCTTCTAGATTCTTCGCTTCGCTCAGAATGACATTATTGTTTTGGGATAGGCTCTTAATATCGGTAAGTGCTCTTTTGCGTATTCACCTGGGGCTGAATCGTTGATCGAGTTTGCCGGCCAAATCGGCAATCGCCGAAACGTACTTCTCGCCGGCCGCGGCGATGTCGAATTGCCGCCGGCCGGGGCCGGTTATTTCCACGCGGATATCCACTCTTTCCCGGGGCAGACAGCCGTGTACGCGGTCGGCCCATTCCACGAGCACCAGGCCCCGGCTTTCGAAATACTCATCCGCTCCCAAGGCTAAAAATTCATCCTCGCCGCGCAGCCGATAGGCGTCGATGTGATAAACGGTTTTTTGCCCGTGATATTCCTGGATGAGCACGAAGGTGGGACTGACCACCTGGCGGCGGTCGATGCCCAGGGCCTCGGCCAGGGCCTGCACCAGCCGGGTCTTGCCGGCCCCCAACGTGCCATACAAGGCCACGACCGTTCCCTCGGGCAGCGTTTCGGCCATCGCGGCCCCAAGCCGGGCGGTGTCGGTCTCGTCGGCGGCGTTAAAGGTGAAACGGTCCATCTATTTATTTTTCTCTTTTTCATCCGGCGACATGGTCGTCAATATGTAATTGCCCAGATATTTTCGGGCGACCCGGACCACGTCGTCGAGTTTGACGGCCTGGATGCGGGCGTCGAAAGTTTTGTCGTAATCGTATCCCAAACCGTATAACTCATAAAGCGCGGCCAGTTTGGCTTGGGCGGCGATGGTGGTGTTTTCCTGGGCGTGCAAGGACGTGACCCTATCGACGGCAATGCGGAATTCATCTTCGCCGATTTTGCCCGCTTTCGCCTTTTCGACGTTCGCCAAGATGCGTTTGACGACTTCGTGGACTTTTTCCGGCATGGTTTGGGCGAGCACCGTGAAATAGCCCGCCACCGGCCCGGTGATCTGGAAGGCTTGCACGTAATACACCAGGCCCTCGCCGCGAAGCTCCGTATGCAGCCAGCCGCCCGGATAGCCGTAGCCGGCCATGATCGCATTGAGGAGCACCATTGCGGCGTGATCTTCCTTGTTGAAAATGCCGGGATTGGAATAGCCCAACATTATCATGCCCGTCGGCTTGCCGATGTCTTTGTGCAAAGTAAGGGTTTTGGGGATCGAGTTGTTTTCGGCAAACGGCAACTTTTCGAACTTAGGATCGCCCTTAAGTTGCCCGAAATTCTTGGTCACTATGGCCATCGCTTCATCCGGGTCGATGTCGCCGAAAACGGTGACGATCATATTATTGGGCACGAAGTACTTGGCGTGATATTCCCGCAAATCCTTGGCGGTAAGGCGTTTGACCGTTTCGGTCTTGCCATCCTGTAAAATATGATAAGGCGAAGCGGCGGGCAGACTGTCGTAGAAAAATTCGGCGATCTCCGTTTGCGGATTATCCGCATGGGAGGCGATTTCTCCCAAGGCCAGCGTTTGATTCTTTTTAAACTCCTCCTCCGGGAACGTGGGCCGGGTAACACACTCGGCGAACAGCTCGGCGGTTTTGGGAAAATCCTCCCGCATCGTGGTCGCCGAGCAGAAAATGGTGAATAGTCCCGACTTGGCGGAGAAACTGCTGCCGATGGAATCGAAATACTCGGCGATTTGCCGGGCGGAATGAGCGGTCGTGCCCTGATCGAGCATGGCCGCGACCAGCGACGCCCTACCGGCTGTCTCCACGCTATCGGCCAGCGATCCGCCCACCACGGCCGCTTGAATGTTGACCAACGGCAAATTTGAATGCCGTTTTAAAAGTATGCGCAAGCCGTTGGGGAGGCGCAAAGACTTGATTTCGCCCGTACCGCCGCCGGCTTTTATCTTTGCTTCCCGAGGAGCGGTCCCGGGCGGGAAAATCGCGGCCTGATTGAGCCGCTGCGGCAGGAAATATCGCTGGGCAACGTCGCGGATCTGTTCGGCTGTCACCTTTTGAATGTTTTTCACATACACTTTTTCGAACTGCGGATCGCCGGTGCCGAGAAAATCGCGGCCCAGGCTCAAAGCAGCCTGCTGAACCGTTTGTTGCTCCAATACCATTTCCACGGTTTTTTGTTTCTTGGCCTTTTCCAGTTCGGCGGGGGCGACCAACTCGTTACGGAGACGACTCACCTCGCGGATGATTTCCTCGGATGCCTTTATCTGCAACTGCGGCCGGCAAACCGCCACCACGTAAAAACAACCGTGTGCGTAATCGGGCGTTTGACTGACGGTTTTGACGTCCAACACCAATTGCCGATCGTACTTCACACTTTGCACGAGGCGCGAGCTCTCTCCTTCGCCTAAAATGTACGCCGCCAAGTCGAGGGCGTACATATCCGGGTGCGTTAATTTGACCGTGGGCCAGGCGAAAACCATGTCGCAGGAAGCGCCGTCCATTTCGCTGAGCGCCAGGCGCGACGTAAGTTGCTCCGGCTCGTCGACCAAGGCTATATACGTTTCGTTGCCGCGCTGCGTGCCGGCATATTGCTTAGCCACCTGGTCTAGCACCTCGTCGGTTTTCACGTCGCCGACGACCACGAAGACCTGATTTTCCGGCACGTATCGATCGTGATAAAAATCCATAATCGTTTGATTAGTCGTTCTGTTGAGAATGTCGAGGTAACCGATGACCGGATATCGTGCGGGATGCACCATGTAAATCGTCTGGTTTAGCATATCCTGCAGCACGCGCGTGCGGTCGATCTCTCCGTCGGCCAGTTCGCGGCGGACGACCTTTAGCTCCCGCTCGAATTCGGCAGGCTCGAACTTGACGTGCTGCATGGAGTCGGCCACAAGGTCGATGGCGATCATGGTTTCCTTGGCCGGACAGTCGATGAAAAACACGGTCATGTCGTTGGACGTAAAGGCGTTGGTCGCCCCGCCGAAGGAATCGATGATTTTGGTGATTTCCTTTTCGGTGCGTCGAAAGGTGGAGCCGCCGGCCACGACGTGCTCCAGCACGTGGCTTATGCCGGAGCCAAGATTCTTGCCTTCATAAACGCTGCCGGTGTTTTTCACGAAACAGCGGACCGTGGCCACCGGCGCCACGTGGTTTTCCTGCACGATAACCGTCAGTCCGTTGGAAAGCGCCGCTAAGGTAACGTCGTCGCTCAGGCGGCGGAGGCTGGTGTATTTTGGAACGGCCGGCTCGTTTTTAGCGCCGGTTTCGGCCGTGTCGGCCGCCTTGGCGGGCAGGGTCGCGAAACAAAAACTCAGGGCAAACACCAACAAGCAGCAGGACCGTCGATGCCAATTGCTTTTCATGAATTCCATCCTTATGAAAAAGTGATGCGTGTAATCCAATAAACGCTTCGGCCGGCAGCCATTTTGCCAAATCCGAATGAGATAGGATAGGGCCAAGTAATCGCCACCCCCACCCCCACTTTAGAGGCAGTATTTTGGATGGTATGATATAGCAAATCATATTCTATAATTTAAAAATGCTTTTATGCGGGTTGTAGATATATGTAATTGTTCCGGATGAATTAGCAGAAAAGACTAATACCCGGAAAAAAATTGTTTTTGATTTGGAGCATTGTGTGCCATGTCAAATTTAGACGATCAGATGCAATATGAATCTAGCGAGGGGAAATCGTCGGCGGCGGTTGCCGACGACATGGATTCGGCCAACCCAGCGCAGGATCCTGCGCCGACAAAGTCGTACGAAGAAATGCGTTCCAGTCCCAGAAGGGTTTATCGATGCCATCAACGCATCGCGCCTATGCACAACGGTTTGCCGCCCCTAATAGATGATTATTTTAACGTCGAATGTAATGATATTTCCAAGGGAGGCGTTTCATTTTATCTTAAACGGCCGCCTGGATGCGAGCAATTCGCCATCGTGCTGGGACAAAAACCGATGATTACAATACTGGTCGCCCGAGTCGTTTACTCAAGACAAGTCGAGCACGACGATCAGCAAATGTACTTGGTGGGTTGCCAATTCATGGATCATCTGCAGACGTAAATGCCGCCGGCGTTTCTCGCCCGCGCATATTTTTGTGCGGATCTGATTGAATTCATAAAATCAAGAGCTAGTGGCCTGGGCTGGTCACTTTAGTGACCCAGATAGAACCAAAATCCATTAGGGCTGGTCACTTTAGTGACCCAGTGACCCGGTAAAGTTTCATCTTAGGATTTGTTAAAAAATAAGTGTTACAACTTTATCCGTTTATGCGGCATGACAGAATAGTTCCAATCGCCGTGAAATTTGGCTCGACGAAGATTGACTTGCGTAAGTTCTTCATTGGAT
>JBEKGL010000337.1:0-5014 GCA_050012815.1 Thermoguttaceae bacterium | reverse complement strand
TTGCCACCAGGTCGGCAAGGCCCATCAAAAACTGATGTTCGAATCTCTGGGCCTCGATCCGAAAATCGATTACACAACTCTGGAATATCTGGGCAATACCGGCTCGGTTGCCGCGCCCATGACCGCCGCCATCGGCATCGAAAACGGACGCCTGCAAAAAGGCGATAAAGTCGCTCTAATGGGCATCGGCTCTGGAATTAATGTGATCGTTTTAGGCTTGGAATGGCATTAAACATTCAACAGTCTTTTCGCCCAAAAAGCCCGCTCTTTCTCCGAGAGCCGATAAGCCTTTATAATACGTCGAACCAAGCGGGTGGAAATCCCTTTGGTCGTCGATTTCAAGGCAGAAATTCGATTGGGATGATAACCGACTTTGGCGGCGAACGCCTTCACGCTGCCATTGGCGAATTCCCACATAAAACGTTCCAGCCAATCGCCGGAAGTGGGTTGAGCAAGAGTTTTTAGAAAAGCCTCGGATTCTTGGGGAGACAAAAATTCGCTGCTTTCCAATATGTGTATGGAGCCGCGGCGGTTCGGAATCAGAGTCAAGCATTTGCCGGCCCGAATCCCACGTTCGATTGTTTTCAAGGATTTTGCCGAAATGACACTGGCCATATAATAATTCCTAATATTTATGAGGGGTAAGGTCCAATGCTTCGACTATTAGTTTACCTTCAAAAACACGAAATATAATTCTCCATTGCCGACCCAACCATGCCGACTTTTCTCCCTCGCGCTTGCCACGCAAAGCATGAGTTCGATATCCGCCTTGAAGATTTGGACCTTGTTCACATACACGTTGGCGCCAAGCGCAATACCTTGCTTGAATTTCTTTCGGGACCCGAGGCAACTGCCGAACGACCAACCGTGATTCTACCACCTCCCATTCCATCGATTAATTATACCTCATTATAAATAGATATACAAGTATAAAATAGATGATCTAATATTATAAAGATTAGGGCTGGAGTGACTTTTCTATTATTTCCCGGTCGAAATAATTTATCGACATGCCGGCGTCGACAACTATACGCTGGGCGTTGATGCCGCTGGATCGGGGACTTAGGAGAAATACCGCGGCGTTGGCGACCTCTTCGGTTTGCACGGCCTTTTTGCGGGGGATGATCTGCTCGGCGTAAAGATAGGCGTCCACGTAACCGGGAATGCCCGCCGAGGCCGAGGTCTTCAGCAGTCCCGGGGCCACTGCGTTAAAGCGGATCCTGGAAAACCGACTGAACGACTTGGCCAAAAACGCCAGCGACGAATCCAAGGCCGCCTTGATCGGGGCCATGTATCCGTAGTTTTCGCTGGCCATTCGCGTTGTCGAAATCGAGATCGTCACCACCGATGCGTCCGTCTCCAATAGATCTTTCAAAGCGTTGGAAAGGGCGATGAGCGAGTAGCAGGAAATATCGACGGCCTGCAAAAAGGCCTTTTTCGGCGTTTCGTGGAATGGTTTTGGGCCTTCGGCGTAATCGGCGAATGCGATGGAATGCACCAGCCCGTGGAATTTTTCGCCACGTTGCGTCAGTTCATCTATTAACCGGGCGATTTGATCCTCGTGCTCCACGTCGCAGACGTAAATCTCACCGTCGCCTAAAAGTTTCGCCACGCCGGCTTTCAATTCCTGGTTTTGCACTACGTAAATGCACCGTGCCCCGGCCTCGGCCAGCACGCGGCCAATATGCCACGCCACGCTCTTGCGATTGGCAGCGCCAAAGATCAGGATCGATTTATTTTCGAGTTGGAGGAAATCCATATATAACAAGATAGCAAAAATCCGGTCGGCGACCAGGGGAGGGATTGTTAGTGAACATGGTTTATTACTTTGTAGTGGAGGATTAATGGTTCTAAATTAGGGGTTGAGTATAGGCAAGACGACTTAAAAAATCGTCTTACTGGGAATTCGTTTTTGTTTTATGGATTTCAAATCCCTTGATACGGTAACCATGAACAAGGAGGTCGTTTTGGAGCTGCTTTTTGTGGACGCGCAAGGATTTGCGGATTTTCATTCGTAGACGAAGGGATATTCGATGGACTTGGAGATTTGCTAGAAGGCGGCGGACTTGTAGGGCAAGTTCTTTTGATCGTCCAATGTAGATGGATCGACGGAGGCTATTTTCATAATATCTGAGTCTGAAATATGGTCCTAGCAGAGTATTGCCGTGTTTTCGCCATGTAGCAACTACAGAACCTTGATTTGCGAAAAGTGCCGATTTGGCAATGATTTTTGATTTTATTTTCTCAAAACTAGGGGACATATTTGGGGCCTAAATAGCGATTTTTCCACGTTTGTCGGGGTGTTGATCATGATTTATTTGCCGTAGAGAACACAAAGTGAGCAAAGGGTTTAAGGTCGAATGGTTTGATTTTGGGGATTGGGCAATTGACCGAGTACTAGATTTGTAGAGGATGCGGCAGGGGTGTCGGTCAAAAGCGGCGGATAGTGTTGGGCCTGGCGGGTCAAGCGGTTTTGGAGTTCCTTGATGCGGAGCAGAAAATAACCGATGCGGAGCTTGGAGTCGATCAACCGGAGGTGGCGTTCGATCATTTCCGGCCGGTTATGCGAGATATTGAGCACTGCCTCGATTTGTATATATTCGCGTTTGATGTCGAGTTGTTCGAGAATTTCGAGCCAGAGCAAATGCGAAATTGTGATGCCTATGGATTTTTCCAAGGCATCGGAGGCATTGACTACGAATTGCTCGTAAATGGGCTGGACGAGTTCGGCAATAGCCTGCTTGATTTCAGGAGGGACGACTTCGAGATCAACGCCATCGGGCGCCCAGAGGGGGAGGTTTTGGGGGCGAGGCTGGAGGGAAAAGTTTTTTCGCGTTTTAGGCACACCAAGAGTGTTTGATTTCGGACGTTTTTTGCGCGCGGAGCCAGCCATTGCGTTATTTCCATGCTTGGCATACGGTTAGGGAAAGCGGATAGCGTGGACATAGTCCACAGATTTATTGCCGAGATCAACGTAGCAGATCGCAATGGCTATTTCCAGACGTGAAATTGGCCACCCCAAGACACAAAGGGGACATTCCCCCCCAAAAACTGATTTCGGAATTTAAGGAACACTGATAAACACTAATCTGCACTAATATTTGACCATAGCTAAAATTGTGAATGTCGGAATAGCCGCCAAAGGCACTGGCAAAGCCAGTGGCACCCACGCCAAAGGCAGTGGCAAAGTTAGTGGCACCCAAAACCGGCTATAAATACGATCAATAAATTATGAGACACTACACTAGGGGAGTGTGCCAATTATTCATCGAAAAAAATGGTACTGCCACCTTCAGCATCCACTATGTCGGCGGGCGCGTAAATTTTGTCTTAAAATAAGGTCCTTTTTCGACGCGTGCCGCAATAGGTATGAGTTGACGGGACAACAGTGCGAATGGGCATCCCTAACGCTGAAGCTCAACTGCCGGGCCGTCTGGATTGACGCTAAACCTCGAAAAACCGTGATGCCGGCATGGTCAGCGGCAGCGATTCGTTAGCCGGCCCTCTGCACCTACTTCTTCCTTGCCTCGATCGCCGCCTTGAACTTGTCACGCTGGAACCTTTCTTTGTCGAAGTAGTCATCCAGCAGGATGATGTTCATTGAGGCGTCGAGTCTTGTACCGCCCCATTCGTCCACCTTGTCTTTCCAGAGTGAGACGTCATCGGCAGTCAGTTGCTTCATGCGAGCCAGATACTTCTTGGCACGCTCGGCACTGTACTTCTGCCCTTCGTAAAGAGCATCAACCGGGATGAGGACGAGCGGAACAGCCCACGCCGGCCCTCCATCGCAGATGCTCGTGTCCGTTTGTCCGATCTCCTTCTTCAGCAGCGCTTCAAACGCTTCCTTCCAGACTTTGGCTTCAGATGCCGGCATGGTTTGGGCGCGCTGAAAGAGGTTGTCCGCTCTCTTGGAGTTCCACTTGACACCGTCGAATGCCACACTCATGTGAATCACGAAGTCGGTGCGGCATACCTGTCTAGCGCTTGGAAGTCCATCTTTGAGTTTCTTGTCGATGATCCGTTCCAGTTCGACGATCCACCTTTCGAGGTCGGCTGGGGGTGCGGCCTCCAGACGCTGGCGCGCCCTTTCCACCGCGTGCACGGAAATCTCTTTTCCCGGGCCCCCGAAAAACAGCGGCACACCGCCCGGCGGCCGGATCTTGCCGAGGTCGTTCGACGTCGGTTTCTCGTCTCGCTCGGCGAAATGGATGCCGAGGAGCGGATCGCCTTGCCAGCCCGTGCTGAACAATTCATCGGGCAGTTCCGCCGTGAAATCGAGGTAGAAGTACGTGACTTGGTCGTGCAACTCGACGCCGCCCGTGTTCTTGTTCTGGGACCAGGAGGCGTTCTTTTGGCGTGCAACCGTCGGATACCACAGGCCGCCCGGCGTTTGGCGAAAATCGTCGTACTCGTAGATACTTCGCTTTTCCTTCCGCTGCGGGTCTTCATCAACTGCTGGGCAATCGGAAAGGACATGCTTCACGACGGCATAGCCGTACTTGGGTTGCAGCCAGAACTCCTCTTTATGATACATGTTGCGAAAGGCTGGCCCACCCTGCTTTGCCATCAGTATCTCCACCCGCACACTGCCGGCTGGGCCATTTTCACCCTTTGGATCAAGGCGAACCGTGTCGAAGGGTGATGTTGTCAAAAATTTGTGCGGCGGATACGCCAGCAGTTCGACAAAATAGTCTGCCTCCCCGATGCACGTCTGCGACTCGGCACGATCGTCACCTAGGCGGAACCGGTTCATCGAAGGCTGCCAGACGGCCTCGGGATGAACGAGACTGTGCCAATAGACGCGGCGACCGTCGCAGAGGGCCAATCCTTCGGGCAATGTCTCTGGTCCATGCTCCTGCCACCATCTTCCCAGGTCGGCAGAGGACGCCACGCGCTTCGTGTATCCGATGCCGGTGTCGACCCGCCACTTGTCGCCTTTGCACCGAATCAGATGCACGACCGAAGGCCGGTTTTCATTGTTTCCGCCGGCAATGGCAAGATAGTCGCCGAAATC
>JBEKGL010000336.1:0-5023 GCA_050012815.1 Thermoguttaceae bacterium | reverse complement strand
CAACGATCCCTGCCCCTGCGGGAGCGGAAAAAAATTCAAAAACTGCTGCATGAAAAAAGGGTGAAAGATTAGGGATTATAAAGGTTAGCCGCGACCCGAAGGGGAGCGAGTGGATGCAAAACTAAAACCAAGGACTCCCCTTGTGCCTTATCTGTTGAACGTTATTTACCTGCTGCTGATCCTTTTCACACTGCCCTGGTTTTTGTGGCAGGCGGTGACGAAGAAGAAATATCGCCGGGGATACGCCGCCAAGTTTTTGGGGCTTGTGCCGCGGCGCGGGTCGGACAACACTTGCCTGTGGTTTCATGCCGTCAGCGTGGGCGAAGTCAATCTGTTGCTTCCACTTATTCGGCTTATTCAAAAAAACCGGCCCGATTGGCAGTGCGTCATCTCGACCACCACCGCCACCGGCATGGAGCTTGCCAAGAAAAAATATCCCGAACTTACAGTGTTTTATTGCCCGCTGGATTTCACCTGGGCCGTGTCGGCGGCCATGCGGCGCATTCGGCCGGATGTGCTGGTTCTGGCTGAATTGGAACTATGGCCGAATTTGCTTCGCGCAGCCCTCCGGCAGGGCGCAAAAGCAGCAATCATAAACGGCCGATTGAGCGAACACAGTTTCCGCGGCTATCGCCGAATCCGGCCGCTGATCGCGCGGCTCTTGCGGCAGATCGACCTGATCGCCGTGCAGGACGAAACTTACGCCGAGCGTTTTCGCCTACTGGGCGCCCGGGGTGAGACCGTGCAGGTAACCGGCTCGATGAAATACGACGGCGCCCGGACCGACCGCGACAATCCGGCCACCCGGCGACTTGCTTCGCTGGCTGGTTTTACCGGGGACGACCTTGTTTGGCTGGCCGGCAGCACACAGGAGCCGGAAGAAGCGATCGTGCTGGAACTATTCCGCCGCTTAATGGCGGAATTTCCCCAGTTGCGTTTGGTGTTGGTTCCCAGGCATCCCGACCGCTTTGACGCCGTCGCACGGCTGATAGATCAATCGGGTATTGCCTGGCAACGCCGCACGGAATTGGAAAAGGAGCCTGGAGCGGCAGTACAACTGTCGCCCCAACACAAGTCGCAACACGCCCAACAGCCTCGTATTTTACTCGTCGACGCGGTGGGCGAACTAGGCGCGTGGTGGGGCGCCGCGCAAATCGCCTTTGTGGGCGGAAGTTTCGGCCGTCGCGGCGGGCAGAACATGATCGAGCCGGCCGCCTACGGAGCGGCGGTGTCGTTCGGCCCGAACACATGGAACTTCAGCGACGTCGTCCATTCCATGCTCGCCAAAAACGCGGCCGTCCAACTCGCCGACGCCGCCGATCTGGAACGCTTCGTCCGCCGTTGCCTAAAAGAGCCGCAGTACGCCGCCGAACTCGGCCGCCGCGCTAAATCCTTGGTCCAATCGCAACTCGGCGCTACAGATCGGACATTTCAACTGTTAGATGGAACAATAAATCTTTTATGAGCCGCCGGCGTTTTTTCGCAACTGCCGCGCCCAGAGCGTAAGCCAAATCACCGCCAGCGTCATCAGCCATACGCACATCTTGAATATGGCCGCTATCCAAAACCACAGATTCTGGACGTACGACCAACTGATGCCAGGTCCCCATAGATCTAGCAGCCATTCCGGCCGGGCATTCATGATAAACAGATAAACGATCCACTGGATCAGAAGAAATACCACGGCGACCAAAAGCGTCCACCATCCGGCGACCGCCGCGGCACTGACCTTTCTTTGGAAAATGTCATTCAAATCGTTCATGGCAAAAATCCTTTCCAGAATTCCGACAGGCATACCTGATACAAGAATATGATGGAAGAATAACAGTCGCTCTATTGCCACAATTTGTATTCAACCGCGCCCCCTTTGAGGATAAGAAATCCGCCCTCGTGCGGTCCTTTATTTTTCGTCCAATAGTTCAGCGGCATCTCCGGGCTGATGCACCAGGGGCGAGTGAATCCATACGGAGCGTCGCCAAGCGTCCGCAACTCGCGATCCGAATCGGTCGACAAGACGTAGTGCGCAACCGGAATCGGCGGAATATCGCTCTTCCCGTCGCTTGCCGAAGGGCAGGACATTATCTTCGGCCGGATATAAGCGAACGAGGATATTTCGCCGGGCTTTAGAGACGGATGTCTTTTAAAATCATCCGCCGCGGCCTTCAGTTCTACTCCCCCAAGATTATCGATCGCCCAGCCGCCAACCGAGTTCGGCGGAGCCTTGCTTAATTGCCCCGGAATAGATATTTGATGCAGGTTATTCCCGCAGACCGTTCGATTGGCAGCTTCGCGGGCATGTTGCAAGGCAGGCATGAGAAGCCCCAACATGATCGAGATAATAAACATCACCACGAGCAATTCTATAAGAGTCGCTCCCGGCCATGGCGCTAGGCACAAAACTTTATTTCGCCGCATTGCGTTACCCCCGATCCGCCAACCAAACGACCCGGCCGTTATCCCAGGAAGTCAGGTTTCCGACGCCCTATATTATAGCAAAGATTATTACCGCCAACAGGAGGGTTTCATACAATTTGTTACCGTGTCTACCCCGGTTGATAATGCCCCGACGGATGGTTTATAATTGCCGCATTAAAATCAAAATACCCCAGACCACTATATCCTTTTTACAGGAGAATTCCCAGTGCCAAAAGGCAAATTTGCATTTACCAGCGAAGCGGTATGCCAGGGCCATCCGGACAAGCTGGCGGACCAGATTTCCGACGGCATCCTCGACGCCTTGATAGCCAAGGATCCTTTATGTCGCGTGGCCTGCGAGACTATGGTCACCACCGGAATCGCCATCCTGGCCGGCGAAATCACCACCCAGGCCGTGATCGACTATCCAGAGGTCGTTCGCCAGACGATCCGAGAGGTGGGCTACATCGACGATCAGATGGGCATTTGCGCCGATACTTGCGCAATCATGCTCTCGCTCGACCGGCAAAGTCCCGATATTGCAATGGGCGTGAATGAAGATCAAGCAAAAGGAAAAGATATCGGCGCCGGCGACCAGGGATTGATGTTCGGCTACGCCTGCAATCATACGCCCGAACTTATGCCCCTGCCGATCCAATTGTCGCATCAAATTCTCGATCGCCTGACGCTCGCCCGGAAAAACAAGGAAGTTAATTGGCTGCGCCCGGACGGCAAGGGTCAGGTGACCGTGGAATACGAGGATTATAAACCCAATCGCATCGACACCGTGGTGGTATCCACGCAGCACGCGCCGGAGGTGAGCCAAAAGCAGATCCACGAGTTTGTCATCGAGCGGATCATCAAGCCGCTCTTGCCCCCGCAGTTGGTTAAAGGCGCGATTACTTATCTCATCAATCCGACGGGCCGGTTCGAAGTGGGCGGGCCCCACGGCGACTGCGGGCTGACCGGGCGGAAAATCATCGTCGATACCTACGGCGGCTGGGCACGGCACGGCGGCGGCGCGTTCAGCGGAAAGGACCCCACCAAAGTCGACCGCTCCGCCGCTTACATGGCCCGGCATATCGCCAAAAATATCGTGGCCGCCGGCCTGGCCGAGTCCTGCGAATTGCAGTTGGCTTACGCCATCGGCGTTTCCGAACCGGTCAGCGTGTATGTCGACACCAAGGGCACCGGCCAGATAGACGAGCAAAAACTGTGCAAAATCATACGCGACCTGTTCCCCCTCACGCCCGGAAAGATAATAAAATATCTCGATTTGCGCCGGCCGATTTATCGCAAACTCGCGGGAAGTTGCCATTTCGGACGCAGTGAGCCTGAATTCACCTGGGAAAGCACCCACCGGGCCGCCGAATTGGCCAAAGCCGCCGGATAAAGGATGAAGGATGAATTCTGAATGATGAAGGATGAAAACAAAAGGCTGTAGGCCGGAGGCTGGAGGCCGGAGGAATGAAAACTGATGACTGAAAACCGATAACTGAAAACTTGATAAAAACCGCTTGCGGTTTAGCGCCCCCCGCCATCCACTATTTACTAATCCCCAATCACCCGGTCCCAGAAAATGTCCACCGAACCATCGTTAAAATGGCATCGGGAAAGAAACTTTTACCGCTGGAATCTTCCATCAGCGCGGTGCGGACTTGGACCAATCGCTGTTTTCGCCTTTTTGTTCTTATGTGCGGCTTTGGTTTTCGCCTGGCGGCGGATTTCCGGCGCGCTGGTGAATCCTTTGCCGCTGGCTTTGCTTATTTCATCGGGATTACTCGCGGCCCTTTTAGCCCTGGGCATTCGAACGCTTTGGCGGCGTTCCTCTGATCGAAAAGCATCCTCTCAAGGTAATCTTGTTTTGGATATCTCGCTTGGCGCGTCGCTGCTGATATTCGGCTTTGCGCTTAGCCTGCCGGGCACAAACTCCTGGGGGCTGGGCGTTCTGTGGCTGTTAATCATTGCCGAAGAAATTTTGGCATGGCGGCCGCGGGCCGGTGTTGTAGCGCGGGCGTCCCGCCCACACTTTAAGCAGCCGAAACGGCCGAACCACATTTTGCCCGCAAAAGACGTAACTCAACAACTTACCCGCTCGACCACCGCCGAAGGCGGCGACGTGTTTTCCGGTTGGCTGCGATTGGATCTTGCGCCAAGTCAAAGGACGGGCAATTTGCACGTGGCGTTTTGTCCGCCCTTTACCGGCACGCCGGAGCTGACCGCCGTGCAACTCGACGGCCCGGAAGCGCGGATCAAAATCGCCCAATTGCTGCCCTACGGGGCCCGACTGGATGTGAAACTTATTGCGCTCAATAAGGAACCCGCCTGCGTGCTGGTGCAATTGACAGCCATCAGCGGGCGATAGGCTTTAGATTCTCTTTTCCATGAAGGATTTTATCAGTTCGTTGTTTTTCACACCCCCCCGCACCCCCGAAAAATGGTTATTGTATTTGATATCAAATTTTGTTATGCAATTATGTGATAAATTTTTTTTAAGGTGTTTATAGGTGGGGGGGTGCTATGTTAAATACTCCGATCTGCACTTATCCGCCCTCCGAGCAATTATTGGTTGCGTTCGTCACTAATTCCAATTTCGCAATCCCGTAAA
>JBEKGL010000335.1:0-5037 GCA_050012815.1 Thermoguttaceae bacterium | reverse complement strand
AAGGCATGAAATATATCGTTTCGCGTCAAATAATTATCGCCTCTCGTCCCAGGCGTGAAACGCCTGGGCTAGAGAAAAGGCATGAAATATATCGTTTCGCGTCAAATAATTATCGCCTCTCGTCCCAGGCGTGAAACGCCTGGGCTAGAGAAAAGGCATGAAATATATCGTTTCGCGTCAAATAATTATCGCCCCTCGTCCCAGGCGTGAAACGCCTGGGCTAGAGAAAAGGCATGAAATATATCGTTTCGCGTCAAATAATTATCGCCTCTCGTCCCAGGCGTGAAACGCCTGGGCTAGAGAAAAGGGGGTGTTATTTATCGCTTCTCGCCCCAGGCATAAAATGCCTGGGCTAGAGAAAAGGGCATAAAATATCCATGAAGATTATTGGCTCACATCAAAATATTATTGGCCCTTTCGTTGATATCCATCGGGATGTTTTTGGAACCAATTCCAGGCCGTGGAGACGATCTTGTCGATTTCGACGTATCGGGCGGACCAGCCTAGTTCGCGGCGGATCTTGTCGGCGTTGGCAAAAAGAATTGCCGGATCGCCGGGCCGGCGCGGGCCGTATTCGTGCGGAACCTTTTTACCGGTTATGCGCTGGGCCGACTCGATCACCTCTTTCACCGAATAGCCCTTGCCTATGCCAAGATTGTAGAATCGTGCATCGCCGGGCCGTAGCGCGTTCATGGCCGTGATGTGCGCTGCGCACAGGTCTTCCACGTGGATGTAATCGCGTATGCAGGTGCCGTCGGGCGTGGGATAGTCGGTGCCAAAGACCGTCACCTTTTCACGACGGCCCAAAATGGCCAAAAGCAGCACTGGAATAAGGTGCGTTTCGGGCGTGTGGTCCTCGCCCAGCGATCCGTCGGCCGCGGAACCGGCCACATTGAAATATCGCAAGGCCACATAAGAGAAATCCGCATCGGCCGCGCCGTAATCGCGCAGAATCCGCTCCACGCACCACTTCGACCAGCCGTAGGGATTGATCGGCGATTGGCGCATGGTTTCGACGATGGGCGTGCCTTCCGGCTCGCCGTAAGTGGCGCAGGTCGAGCTGAACACCAGGCGCTTGACGCCGGTTTGCTTCATGGCCTTTAAAAGAGAGATTGTGCCGGCCGTGTTGTTGTCATAATAGCTTAGCGGTTCGGTGACCGACTCGCCCACGTATGCCAAGGCGGCAAAGTGCATTACGCAGTCGATGGAGTGTTTTGCCAGGGCGTCGGCCAGGTCTTGGGTTTGGGCCAGGTCGATTTTCAGAAATTTGGCCTTGGGATGCACGGCCTGGGCATGGCCGCGGAACAAATTATCGACCGCCAACACCCGATGCCCGGCCTCGATCAACTGCTTGACCGCGTGGGAACCGATATATCCGGCCCCTCCGGCAACCATTACGTTCATCATTATATTATTCCTTTAGATATTCCATTGTTGTCAATCCCAGGTAAAATATAACCTAAAACCCATATATCGCAATGCGGTGTTTGATTATGAAAATCGCCGTTACCGGAGCTTTGGGGCAATTGGGCGGAGAACTGTGCCGGCAAATCGGCCCCCAGGCAATTCCCCTCGATATCGACACGCTCGATCTGACCGATGGTAAAGCCGTTTCTGAAACCTTGGCGCCGCTCAAGCCCGAGACGATCATCAATTGCGCTGCATATACCCAAGTCGATAAGGCCGAGAAAGAGCCGGAACTTGCTTATGCCGTAAACTCCGCGGCCGTGGAGAACCTGGTGCGTGTGTGCCGCGAACTCGATTGCCCGTTGGTCCAGATTAGCACCGACTACGTTTTCAGCGGAGAAAGGGTTCAGGGTTCAGGGGGCAGGGTTCAGGGTTCAGGGTTCAGGGTTCAGGATTCAGGGTTCAGGGTTCAGGATTCAGAGGTCGATGTTCATCCTTCATCCTTCATCCCTCATCCTTCCTTTAAACGTCCGTACCGCGAGGACGATCCGCCATCGCCGCAAGGGGTTTATGCCCGAAGCAAACTTGCCGGCGAACGCGCCGCCGCGGAGTATGCAAAACATCTTATCGTGCGAACCTGTGGGTTGTACGCCCGAGCGAGCGACGGCCGGGCGAACAATTTTGTCAAAACCATGCTCCGCTTGGGCAGCAAACAATCTGAGATTCGGGTCGTTGCCGATCAGCATTGCACGCCCAGTTATGTCCCGCACGTCGCCCGGGCGGTTTTGTTTTTGGCCGGCGTAACAAACGCCGCTCCGGCGCCTTGGGGAATATATCATGTGACCAACAGCGGCGAAACAACCTGGTACGATTTTGCCGTGGAGATATTCAAGCAGGCGGGTATGAATGTTTCGGTTAAACCCATCACTACCGCCGAATACGGCGCGCCGGCCGCGCGTCCGTGTTACAGCGTGTTGGACACTGCGGCCTATCACCATCTGGGCGGCCCGAGTATGCCGGATTGGATAACTGCTCTTAAAGAATATTTTACTGAACGAAAATAATCATTGAATTCACGCCAAATACCACAAATCTAAATCGAAGAGGAGAATAATATGCGATATCTGTTGATAGTTCTCGGGATTGTATTTTTAGTATTGAGTTTTTCTGCGTGCGCCGCAAATGCTGGCGAGGTGGCATCCGGTTTATTTGTCGCAACTGCGATATTTATTTCCATCGGATCAGCGACATGTGACATCGTAAATGCGATTAAACCAAAACCTGAAAAGCAAAACGAGGATCAGAAATTAAAATAATTGCAGCAATGTAATGCAAGAATAAGGGCATCGTCGAGTGTCGGCGATGATGTTCCCACGCTGGAGCGTGGGAACGAGCCAACATAGAAGCGCGACCAATGGTCGCGGCTTTACATAAAGAATTAATCCCTAACCCCTGATCGTTATGAACGCAAAAGTCGCCCTGATTACCGGCAGCGGCAAGCGGCGGATCGGAAATGCCGTTGCCGAGGCGTTGGCCGCGCGCGGATACGCCGTTGCCTTGCACTACAATCGCTCGGCCGATGACGCCCGGGAAAGCGTTTCGCTCATGCGGCAACGAGGAACCCGGGCCGAGGCGTTTCGGGCCGATATTTCCAAGGAAGACGAAGTCGATAAGCTTTTTGAACAAATCGAAAAAAACTTTGGACGCTTGGATATTCTGGTCACTGCCGCCGCCGTTTGGGAGTCCAAGCCGCTGGAGGAAGTCACGGCGGACGACGTGCGGCGGCATTTCGAGGTAAATACCCTGGGCACGTTTCTCTGCTGTCGCCGGGCAGGCTTGATCATGGTCAAACAGCCGGAAGGCGGGGCGATTGTGACCATAGGCGATTGGGCAATCCAGCGGCCGTATCCACACTATGCCGCATATTTTCCAAGCAAGGGCGCAATACCGACGATGACCAGAACTTTTGCCGTGGAACTCGCTCGGCGTAATCCGAAAGTGCGTGTAAACTGCATTTTGCCCGGCCCGGTGATGGTGCCCGAGGATCTCGCCGAACACGAAGTGAAAGGCGCGATAGCCGGTACGCTGCTTAAGCGACTTGGCCGGCCGGAAAACATCGCCCATGCAGTGGTTTTCCTGGTCGAGAATGACTATGTTACCGGCGTGTGCCTGCCGGTGGACGGGGGGCGGACCATCGGCGGGAGCTGATTTACGAGCTTTTGGATAGGAATGTCAGCAATGTCAAGTATGACTAGATATCTGGCATGTAGCAAATACATCGACTGGGATCATCCGGCGGTTGCGCAAAAGGCAGTCGAGCTTTCCGACGGTTGTTCGACTGAAGAACAATTAGTGAAAAGATGTTTTGAATTCGTCCGCGATTCCATCAAACACAGCTTGGATTTCAATTTGAATCCGGTTACATGCAGCGCGTCGGAGGTTTTGTTGCACGGCACTGGTTTTTGCTATGCCAAGAGTCACTTATTGGCTGCGCTGTTGCGGGCAAATGGCATCCCCGCCGGTTTATGTTATCAGCGGCTATCCATTGGTACGCAAGGCCCTCCGTTCTGCCTTCATGGACTCAATGCCGTGTACCTACAGCAGTACGGTTGGTCTCGTGTAGATGCAAGGGGTAATAAGCCGGGAGTAAATGCCCAATTTTCTCCGCCCGTTGAAAGGTTGGCGTTTCCAATTATAAGCAAAGAGGAACGGGATTTTCCGGAAATTTGGCTGGAGCCTTTGCCATGTATTATCAAAGTGTTGAACGAGTACTCAACAGTGGAGCAAGTTGCAGAAAATCTGCCGGATATTGAAGTTATTTCGGCAATTCAGCCATATCCAAGTTCTTCCAGTTCCTCTTCCGAAAGTCCGTGATGGTGGGCAAGTTCGTGTAGGATGGTAATGCGGATGTCGTGGCGTAATTGTTTTGGGGCCACGCGGCCCTGATCGTCGGCCGCCATCGACCAGATGCCTTCTCGGAAGATCGTCACCACGTCGGGCAGTTGGCCGGAATGGCTGATGCTTCGTTCGTTTATGGGTATGCCGGTATACAGCCCACATAAATCGTCGCGATATTGCAAATCCATTTCTTTCATCACCCTGGCGGAAGGATAGTCCTCGACGTAGAGGGGGACTTTTTCCAGTAACTGGCGGACCAAAGGCGGCATTTCTTCCAATACCCGGTCCAGTTGCTTATCGAATATGCGCCTAGTATGCGAGTCCATGACGGTTGCCCGGTGGGGAATAATTAGGTTAAAATGCAGTTTGTATTTTGTATTATATCGGGAAAATACAATGGACCCAGTACTCAGCTACGATTTTCTAGCTCCGCAAAAGATTGCCTTTGGATGGGGCCGGCGCCGCGAGATCGGCGTGCTAGGTCGATCACTGGGGCGCCGGGCATTCCTGGTTTCCGGCTTGCCCAAAGAGGTCGGGAAAGCGTTTCTGATCGAAATCGGCGACGCCTTGCATAAGGAAGGAATCCAACTCATACCGGCGGCGGAGATTTTTCATGAACCGGAGGTGGAAGACGTTGACCGGTTATCCGAGCATCTTCGCCGCGAAGGGGCGGCAAGCGGCGACTTTATGCTGGCCGTGGGTGGCGGAGCGGCCATCGATCTGGCCAAAGCC
>JBEKGL010000334.1:0-5039 GCA_050012815.1 Thermoguttaceae bacterium | reverse complement strand
TTCCCCCGTGTATTCATGGGGGGGTATATATGGCCGAAACTGCATTATCCTTGCCGTTGTTTATGACGCGGATTACTGCACACGACGTACACCACCCCGCGGCGGCGTACGATTTTGCAGTGTTCACAGATTCGCCTGATGCTGGCACGTACTTTCATGGTCTAATACACACGAATTTCCAATTACGATACAAAGCGCTTAAGTATAAGAGACTTTGTGGTTATTATGCAAGCCCCGGCAAGCCGGGAAAAAATGTCGTTTTAATTTATTTTACGGGTGGTATTGTACTACACTTATCTACTACATGCTTGACGCGCTTACCGACCGACCATGCTCTGTATGGTGCCCGCTCGCGGCTAAAACAATAGGATCCTCTTTCTTTTTTTCATAAGTGGTCAGTAAACTGACCACCCCTCACAGTCCACCGTCCACCCCTCACTGCCTACTAATTCCTATCACTTAACCGCAACTCGCCGTTCGGCCCGGCCGTCAATACAGTTGGCCCGGCGGCGGTCATGGCTATGGTATGTTCAAAATGGGCGCTTGGTTTGCCGTCGCGGGTGGTTTGGGTCCAACAATCCGATAGTATTCGCACTTCCTTTGTGCCCATATTGACCATCGGTTCCACGGCGATCACCAACCCTTCTTCCAGCCGGAAGTCGGCGCTGCGTGGAGAGCGCCGGGTGACGAAATTCGGTACCTGGGGATCTTCGTGCATTTGCCGGCCGATCCCGTGTCCGACAAAATCCTCGACCACCGAAAAACGGTGGTCTTTGACGTATTTTTCCATTTGGGCGGCAACTTCGCTCCACCTAGTTTTTTTGCCCATCAGGTCGATGGCCATGAGGAGCACGTTTTCGGTGACCTCCAAAAGCTGCTGTTTATCGCGGTCGATTTTGCCGACCGGAAACGTCGCGGCCGCGTCGCCGCACCAGCCGTGGAGCTTGCAACCGGTATCGATGCTGACAATGTCTCCTTCTTTCAACTTCCGCCGCGGGTTGGGAATTCCGTGGACCACTTCCTCGTTGACCGAGATGCAGGTAACCGCTGGAAAGGGCGGCCAGCCCGGGGTGGAATTGGGAAAATTCAAAAACAGCGGCTCGGCCTCGTGTTCCGCAAAAATCCGGGCGACCACGGCGTCGATTTCGGCCGTAGTCACCTCCGGACGGATCATCGGCTCGATCGCCTTCATCGTATGCCAAACCACCAATCCTGCTTGGCGCATTGCGGCGATTTCGCGTGCTGATCGAAGTTGTCGAGGCGATCGCAACATTCCCAGGCCCAAAAGCTCCTCGCACCGGACTGCTCAGTCCACCTGGTCCAAGACGGTCTTGGCGCGATCGAAAATTTCCTCCACCGTACCCAATCCGTCGATACTTTTTAACAATCCGCGCCGGGCGTAATAAGCCAGCAAAGGTTCGGTCTGCTTGCGGTATGCCACGAGGCGTTGGCGGATAACCTCGGGATTGTCGTCGGCCCGGCCTCGCCCCGCAAGACGTTTGAACAATTCTTCCTCCGGCACTTTTAACTCCAATACCGCGTCTAAAGGCGTGCCTTGTTTGGCCAACATGGCGTCCAGGGCCTCGGCCTGGGCAATAGTCCGCGGGAAACCGTCCAGTAAATATCCTTTTTTGCAGTCCGAGCGTTTAAGCCGCTCGGCAATAATTTCCACGATAATGTTGTCGGGCGCCAACATGCCCGCGGACATGTATTTGTCGGCGTTCAGCCCGACTTCGGTCTTGGCGTCCCGGGCTGCGCGGAGCATGTCGCCGGTCGAAAGGTGGGCAAGCTTGTACGTCTTGATCAACATCGCGGCCTGCGTGCCTTTTCCCGCGCCCGGCGGGCCGATAAATACTATTCGCATGATATCAACCTGTATTGATATTTATCATGGTGCGTTTCACGCACCCTACCGTTAACCTTTTTCCAATAATCCCCGGTAATTTCGCATTACCAGGTGGCTGTCGATTTTCTGCACCAGATCGAAAGCCACGCTCACGGCGATGAGCAAGGTCGTTCCGCCGTAAAAACTGGCGAGGTTGTAATTAAGCGAGGGAAACCAGGACAGGATCAAGGAGGGCACTATGGCCACCACGGCCAGGAAGCCCGCGCCCACGTAAGTTATCCGCACCATGACTTTTTCCAAATACTCAGCCGTTCGCCGGCCCGGCCGATAACCGGGGATGAAAGTGCCGTAATTCTTCAAGTTCTCGGACATGTCCTTGGGATTGAAACTGATGGCAGTCCAGAAGTAACAGAAAAAGTAAATCAAAATGATATAGAGAATATTATATGTATACGAATGTTGACGTTCAAAGGCCTGCGATATGGGGAGCCAAGAGGCATGACTATTGGCTATACTTCGAAAGAGCACCTGGGGGAACATCAACAAACTGCTGGCGAAGATGATGGGCATCACGCCGGATTGATTGATCCGCAAGGGCAAATACTGGCGCGAGCCGCCGTAAACGCGCCTCCCGCGAACGTGCTTTGCGCTTTGGGTGGGAATACGGCGCTGGCCTTGGGTGATAAAGACCACGCCGAATATCACGGCCACAAACAGTACTGCCAGGACCAGTATGGATACGATATCCACCTGTCCCGGCCCGCCGCCGCCCAGTTCTATGCCGCTCTTGACCAAGGGCTTAATAAGTTCGATGCCGGCCTCGGGCATGCGGGCGAGGATGCCCGCCATAATCAGCAGGCTGATGCCGTTGCCGATGCCGTACTCGTCGATCTGCTCGCCCAACCACATGAGGAAGGCCGTGCCGGCGGTCATGGTCAGCACGAGCGTGAACTGCCAGTGGAAGGGCAAATTGCCGTGGTCTAGATATTGGGTGAAAATCCAGCCTTGGCTTATGCACAACCGCACGTAAAACCAGCTTTGCCCCAGGCACAGCACGATTGTGGCGTAGCGGGTATATTCGTTGATTTTTTTCCGGCCGCTTTCGCCTTCTTTTTGCAGTTTTTCCAAGGGCGGATAAACGCTGCCCAGCAACTGGAAGATAATCGAAGCGGAAATGTAGGGCATGATGCCCAGGCCGAAGATCGTGGCTTGATTAAGTCGGCTGGCGCTGAAGACCGCCACTTGCGAGATCAGGTCCGTTAAACCGCCGCCTTTTTCAAAGGCCGCGGTCATTTTGGTGGTATCGACCAGTGGCATGGGGATTTGGTATCCCACGCGGTAGATGGCCAAAAGGGCCAGCGTCAGCAGGATTTTCTGCCGCAGTTCCGGGATCGTGAAGATGACACGGATTTTTTCCCACATCGCTCGATCCTTATCATGCTTATTGGATGATTAGAATGGGGACAAACCAGCCCTCACCCTAACCCTCTCCCGGCGGGAGAGGGAACTTTTGCTAACTCTCTCCCGACTGCTAACGCAGTGCCCGGAGAGGGAACTTTTATCACTTGGTTTTGGTTTTGTTTTTGGTTTTGTTTTTGACCACTGGGGCCTTGCCCGGAAGTACGACGGCCTGGCCGCCGGCCTTTTCGATCTTTTCCAAGGCCGAGCGGCTGAAACGGTGGGCCGATATTTTCAGGTTTTTGGTCAGTTCCCCGTCGCCGAGCACTTTAAGCACGTCGTAACCGCCCTTGGCCAGCGATTTGGCCTTGAGGGTTTCGGGCGTCACTTCTTCGCCGCTAGTGAATTTGGCGTCAAGGTCGCCGAGGTTGACCACGGTCACGGTTAGGGCAAAGCGGTTGTTAAAGCCGCGTTTGGGGATGCGGCGGACCAAGGGCATCTGTCCGCCCTCGAACACGCGCATCGAGGCATATCCGGAGCGGGACCCTTGCCCCTTGCTGCCGCGGGTGGATGTCTTGCCGTGGCCGGAGCCCGGGCCGCGCCCGATGCGTTTTTTCAATTTATTTCGATGGATACCCTTGTGGACGTCGTTTAGGTTCATGTAAGCGAAACCCCCCGCAGCCGTTCGACGTCGTGCTTGGTTCGCAGTTGTTTCAAACCGTCGATGGCGGCTTTGACCAGGTTGATGGGATTGGAGGAGCCGAAACTTTTGGTAAGGATGTCGCGGATGCCGCAGGCCTCGCAAACCGCGCGAACCGCCGATCCGGCGATCACGCCCGTGCCCGGTCCGGCCGGAATCAACACCACCGCGGCCGCGCCGAACTGGCCATGAACCACGTGCGGAATCGAGGTGCCTTCGACGTGGATGGAGACCATGTTCCGCGAGCCGTCTTTTACGGCCTTTTCCACGGCTGGGGGAACCTCGTTGGCCTTGCCGTATCCCCAGCCTACTTTGCCTTGGCCGTCGCCTACGACCGCCATGGCCGTAAAGCTGAATCGCCGGCCGCCTTTGACCACCGCCGCGCAACGGCGGATCTTGACCACTTTGTCGATCAGTTGGCCTTGAGCTGTTTCGGTTGACATAGATTTGTTATTCGTTTCTTTAAAAAACCAGTCCTACTTCGCGTGCGGCGTCGGCCAAGGCGGCCACGCGGCCGTGATACTTATATTCCCGGCGATCGAAGGCGACCTCCTTGATTCCGGCCTCGATGGCGCGTTGGGCGATTGTTTTGCCGACCATCGCCGCGGCGGCCTTGTTACCGCCGTATTTCAACTGTTCCTTCAATGCGCTTTCCATCGTGCTTGCGGAGGCCAGGGTCCGCCCGGCGCCGTCGTCGATGATCTGGGCGTAAAAATGCTTGTGGCTGCGGAACACGCTCAAGCGCGGACGGACGGCCACGCGCTTCATCCGATTGCGGACCCGCAATCCGCGGCGTTTTCGCTGCAAGCTGATTTGTTTTTCGTGTCTCATGGTATTATATCTCTATCGCGACCGGCGGTCGCGGCTTTATGGTTACTTGACCATGGCCTTGCCTTGTTTGCGGCGGACCGGCTCGCCGAGGTAGCGGATGCCTTTGCCTTTGTAGGGCTCCGGCTTGCGCTTGGCGCGGACGCAAGCGGCAAAATGCCCCACCAATTGCTTGTCGATCCCTTGGATGACGATATGCTGTTGGTCGGGCACGGAAACCTTGATGCCCTCGGGAATGGGCACTTGAAGTTCGTTGGCGAATCCCAC
>JBEKGL010000333.1:0-5041 GCA_050012815.1 Thermoguttaceae bacterium | reverse complement strand
TGTGCAAGGCATCCGGTATGGATGTCCCTGGGCATCGACTTGGAGGATATTGTCCAAGTAAATAGTCGCTTCAAAAGGATAAGTAAAATTGACGTGGACCAGCCGCGGCCGGCTTAGCCATACTCCCGCCCCTACAAAAAGCAATGCCGCAAAGCATATCAAACAAACCGCCCTCAGCCGTTTTATGCGGGTTCGACGCAGAGTAGTCCGCGGATCGGGTTCCTTCAATTCCTGTAGCATTTCCCGGGCGTCCCGGTACCGCCGTTGAGGATCGACTTCACAGGCTCGCAGGACCACTCGGATCAGATCGCTTAAAAAGGGATCATTCACTACTTGACGCCCCATTTCTCCCAGGCCGGGAAATCGGTCGGCAGGTAATCCCGTGACCATTTCGTATATCACCAACCCGGCGGCATATACATCGGCGCGGGCATCCATGTGTCCGTCCGGCGGCATGTATTTTTCAGTTCCAGCCCGGGATACGAGCGGACTGGCCTCGGTCAAAAGACTGAAATCGGCAAGCTTCAATTCTCCCGCGACGAAAAGGCAGTTCGCCGGTTTCACGTCGCGATGCACCATGCCCGCCCTGTGCAGCGAAGCCAATCCGGCCAACAACTGCCGCGCACAAGAAAAACACTCCTCCGCATCCAGCGGAGCGCTTTCCAGGCATTTCCGCAACGTGGCCGGTTGATATTCATATATCCCCTCTCCCGACCAACCTTCGGTCGGTGCCCGGAGAGGGTTAGGGTGAGGGCTAGGTGGAGCGACATTCTCGTCCACGTCCGCTTCCATGCCCTTCTGTGGAAATAGGCCCTTACAATAGTCCCACGCCGGAGAGCCGGAAACGTCGTCGGCCAGGTCCATCACGTAAAACAGATAATCGGCGGTCTTGCCCACGTGGTGAATGTTCAACAAATTCTGATGCCGATGTCCCAGATTCGCCTCCAAACGTGTAAGCGATACGATTTCCCGGCCGGCCGCGTCGGTCGTGCCTGATCGCCGTAATGGAATGAGCTTCACTGCACGCAAACGCCCGGTGGTCTGATTGGCCGCCAGCCACACCCGGCCGAATCCGCCCTCGCCGATGGGCCGTATCAGGTCGTAATCCGGCACTTGCGGAGGTATTTGGTTATCAGTCATGGAAAGGGTTTTCAGTAATCAGTTTACAGTTCACAGTTTTGTTGGGGCTAAAGCGTTCCCCGACCATGCTACGCATGGTGCCCGGTCGCGGCTAAACTTATTTCCTACTCCCTATTCCCTCACCTCGACTGCATGGTTTTTACAATGCGCGTGCCGAGCGTCTGCTCGACGGCGGCTTGCGGTCGCGATCGCAGCGCCTGTTTAATGCGATCCGAGAGTTGCCCGTCCTCGCGATATTCGGCCCCCAGTTCCTTCAGCCGTTGCAAGGCTCTTTTACATGCCCGATATACTCCGTTGCGGGTCAAGCCCGTTTGCTTTGCAACAGTCGCGCCCGATATTTCGTGGAGCGTGTAAAGTTCAAACGCCAGGTAAGCCCTGGGACTCATCTCCCGCCGAACCACGTCCAGCAGTACCAGCAGCAAGGCTTCTTCAAAGGAGTTTTCCCAAACGTCATCAGGTTGGGCATCATCGGCCGGTTGTTCGAGGTGCTTGATGCCCGAATCTCCTCCGACCGCCCGAACTCGCTCCGCCGGCCTGCGCCGCAACTCGGCCGCCTTGTTTCGCACCACCGTCCCCAGCCAATCGCGAAACCGTCCCCGCGCCGGATCGTAATGAAATAAATCTTTTTGCTCGAACACTTTCAGCATAACGTCTTGCACGATCTCTTCCGCGGTGTGCTCCGAGCAGTTGCACCGCCTGGCGTATGCATATATCAATCGCCAATAGCGCTGAAAAAAATCTTCCCAGGCCAGCGCGTCGGAACCATCCCGCAAGCGCTTAAGCAACGTGGCCTGCGTTTTGCTGTTTAATGCCGAAGAATTCCCCGCACTTAATTCACCCACGGCCAACCCTTTTTTGATGGTAAAACGACATGATTTTACCGTAAATCGCAAAATATATCAATCAACAAAGCCTGATTATCAACTCGCCGCGCATATCTATGGTAGCACAATAGCACAATAAAGCTGCAATCCGCGGTCGCGCGACCGTATAAAACCGAGACCGGCGGTCGCGCGACCGTAAAAACTCCGGGCCGGCGGACGCGGTTGCATCCCCTGTAATGATTTATGCCGCCGTCAGGCCCGGGGCTTGTTCCACCCCGGTTTGAATACAATTACAATATATTTTTTACTCTGTCCTAAGAAAGGCGCTGACATGACCTGCATAAATAAAATCGCCGTATTGTTTTTCTGCCTGATTATTCTCGGATGCTCTGGATTCTTAGTTATCCAGGCAAGAGCAGCGGACGAACCGCCCAGTGAATTGTACGTTCGCACTACTCCGGAAGGCGCAAAGGTTTTCCTGGATGGAAAGGAAGTAGGCGTTACGCCAGGCTTATTCAAGGTGGATGCGGGGGCCGCCAAGATAGTTGTGAAGTTGGAAGGACATGATCCGATTGAAAGGGAAGTGAAAATCAAGGCTTCACGGGTCACGCGCGTTGAATTGGATTTTAAAAAACAATCTGGTATTAATGAATTGTCCAAAACAGATTCCATATCTCGGGAGCAAAACATCCTCAAGAACCCCGGTTCAGAGGCCGGCGACAATACCCCTGGCGATTGGCAGCAAGGCGCGGCAATCGAGGGCGTCAAGTACTCTTGGGATAAAAAAGTCGCCTTCGAAGGCAAGGCCAGTCTGTGCATCGAAAAAACGGCGCTACGCTATTTCCCCATCGCTGAGTGGTCGCAGACCGTGGAACGTCAAGGCGACCGGCCGGTTCTATTGGTTTCATCGCAGGTTAAAGCTCAAAAAATGACCAAGGCAATCCTGGATGTGATTTTCCTTGACGATAATGGAACGCCAATCTCTCATAAATGGGCCGCTTTCATCGGCATCAAGGAAACAGGCGAAAAGCCCGCCAACCACGATTGGCAATTGTATTCTGGTAAGGTGGAAATCCCGCCCGAAACTAAAAAACTGTGCATCGGACTGCAAGTCTACGGTCCTGGCAAAGTTTGGTTCGACGATGTCCGGGCAAGTTACGCGGATAAACCAGCACCCAATCCACATAACATTCTCAAGAACCCCGGTTTCGAAGACGGTGTTATAGGTCCTGACAATTGGGAACAAGGCGCGGAAATCGAGGGCGTCAAATACTCTTGGGATAAAAAAGTTGCTTTTGAAGGCAAGGCCAGCGTGTGCATCGAGAAAACGGCAAAAAAATACTTCCCCATCGCTCAGTGGTCGCAGACCGTGGAGCGTCAGGACGATAAATCGGCCCTTATGGTATCAGCACAGGTAAAAGCCAAGAAAATGACCAAAGCGATCCTGGATGTGGCCTTCCTTGACGAAAATGCCATGCCAATCTCACATGAATGGGTCGCTTTCATCGGCATTAAGGAAACAGGCGACAAACCGGCCGATCACGATTGGAAACAGTATTCTGGCAAGGTAAATATTCCGCCTCAAACCAAAGAAATGTGCATCGGACTACAAGTCTACGGTCCCGGGAAAGTCTGGTTCGACGACGTTCAGGTAAGTTATGCTGACAATTCCGTGAAGTCAGTGTTTTGGGGGGATACAGTGTGACTAACGCTGACCTGGAGCACATCAAAGGATCAACTAAACTACAATCGCTCAGTCTCGCGAATAGCCAGGTGACCGATGCAGGACTGGAGAACATAAAAGGGTTGACCAACCTCCAGTCGCTGGATCTGACCTTCACCAAGGTAACCGATGCTGGCCTGGAACGCCTTAAAGTGTTGACCAACATCCAATCACTAAACCTGCATGGAATCGGGGTGACCGATTCTGGACTAGAGCAACTTACAGGATTTACTCACCTACAGTCATTGAGCCTGTACGGAACCCAGGTAAGCGACTCCGGATTGGAACATCTTAAGGGATTCAGCCAACTCCAATCGTTGGACCTGGGAGCCTCAAAGGTGACCAGTGCCGGGATGGAGCGACTTAGATCGTTGACTCAACTCCAATCGTTGGAACTTATATGGACTGGTGTGACGGATGCAGGGCTGGAGCACCTCAAAGGTCTGACTAAACTACAATCGCTGAACCTGTGGGCATGCAATGTAACCGACGCCGGGCTGGAACACGTCGAAGGATTGCACCAACTCCAATCGCTGAACCTGGGGCGAAGCAAGGTGACCAACGATGGGCTGGAGCATCTCAAAGGGTTGACTAAACTCCAATCACTGAACCTTGCGGAGACACAGGTGACCGACGCAGGGATAAAAGGTCTTCAGAATGCTTTGCCTAATTGTATAATCCAGCATTGAATTCCTATTTTCGTTTATGAGATGACTTGTGTGATTCGAACGATTGTCGATACTTGCTACCCAGTTTCACGTCTTGTTCATATTAGATTTTAGGTTGTCTATAGATTTTATTAGTAGATAGTGCATTTCGTTTGCCCTGCAAAATTACTCAATCCAGGAACGTGTTTGCTGCGATATCCCCAAAATGTGCCTGCTACTTTGATGGATGGCGCACCGGCACTTCTATTACACATGGCTCATTGCTTTTAAAAGAATCCCTAATCGCTTCGCTCAGTTCCTCCGGCTCAGTGATGCGCTGGGCCTGGACGCCTAGCGATTGGGCCAAAGCCACGTAATCTATCGCCGGATCGGCAACATCTAATCCTTCAAAACGACCCTCACAGGCGGCCGGAAGGAGGAGTACTTGGGCACAATCCTTAAGAATTTTATACTCGCTATTGTTACAGATCACGAAGGTGACTGGAATCCGGTAATGGGCGGCGGTCCAAAGACCCTGGATGCCGTACATGGCCGAGCCATCGCCAATCAGCGCCAGCACCGGCCGGTCGGGCCAGGCCAGTTTCACGCCGATTGCACAATTCAACCCCCAACCCAGCGCCCAGCCCCGCTGGGCAAAATATCCGCTGGTGTTTTTCAATGCCCCGGTACGCTCGAAATATCCGCCC
>JBEKGL010000332.1:0-5045 GCA_050012815.1 Thermoguttaceae bacterium | reverse complement strand
ATGCTTTGCGGGCTGCAAGGATCCGGCAAAACCACTACATGCGGCAAATTAGGCCGGCTCATAAAGCAACGCGGTCGCCAGCCGCTGTTGGTGGCCGCCGACTTGCAGCGTCCCGCGGCCATCGAGCAATTGCAGGTCCTGGGCCAACAACTCGGCCTGCCGGTGTATGCCGATCCGTCCGCCCGCGATCCCGTGGCCTTGTGCCAGGCGGCGGTAAGGCAAGCCAAGCAAATGGAAGCCAGCGTGCTGATCCTGGACACGGCCGGTCGATTGCACATCGACGAGGAGTTGATGAATCAGCTCACCCAGATCGACCGCCGCGTGGGCCCGGACCAGGTTTTCCTGGTGGTCGACGCGATGACCGGCCAAGACGCCGTCAACAGCGCTAAGGCATTTAACGAGGCCCTTGAGCTGGACGGGGTGATCATGACCAAGCTCGACGGCGACGCCCGGGGCGGGGCCGCGCTGTCGGTAAAGGCCGTCACCGGCGTGCCCATCAAGTTCATAGGCACCGGCGAACATCTCGACGCCTTGGAAGAGTTTCACCCCGACCGCATGGCCGGCCGGATCCTGGGCATGGGCGACGTGGTTACGCTGGTGGAACAAGCCCAGCAAAAAATCGACCAGGATGAAATGGCCCGTCAGGAAGCCCGGCTACGTAAAGGCGAGTTCACCCTGGACGACTTTAAAAACATGTTGGGACAGACCAAAAAACTCGGTCCGCTCAACAAGATAATGAGCATGATTCCGGGCATGGGCGCAATGACCCAAGCGATGGACGACGTTGATGCCGAAGATCAGATGCGGCATTTGGGCGGAATCATCGACTCGATGACGCCCGAGGAACGCCGCAATCCCTCGAAGGTGATCGATCCAAGCCGCCGCCGCCGCATCGCCGCCGGGGCTGGGGTCGAGCCGCACGAAGTCAACGAGCTGGTCAAACAATTCGACGGCATCGCCGACATGATGAAACGCATGTCCACCATGGGAATCCGCGATAGATGGAAGACCATGCAGCAGCTTCAACAAGGCGGCATGTTAAATCCCGGCGCGAAACTGGCAAAAACAAAAATCGGCACGGGCAAGCGATTGTCTTCCCAGGAAAAGGCCAAACAGAAAAAAGACCGCGAGCGCGAGGAAAGACGAAAAAAACGCGAGGTGAAAAAAAATAAATAAAAAGGGATTAGAGATTAGAGATTAGAGATTAGAAAGTTTAGCCCCGGCACTTGTGCCGGGAGGAATTGATAAAACCATATTCACGAGGAGATTAGAGTGGCCGTACGTATTCGGATGAAGAAGATGGGGCGCAAGCATCGTCCCTTTTATCGGATTTGTGCAATGGAGATCCGTGCCCCGCGCGACGGACGGGTGCTGGAACAACTGGGGACCTACGATCCCTTGGTTCCCGAGACCGACGCCCGGGCGATATTGAACAAAGAGCGGATCAAGTATTGGCTCGGCGTGGGCGCAATGCCGTCGGACAAGGTGAGCGTGCTCATCAAGAAATACGGCGAAGCAGGCACGCGCCTGGCCGAGCAGCAGGCGGCGCTCGATCGGTTGGCCCAGCAGCGCCGCCGGCCGGAGCCACCGCAGGCCATGCCCAGGACCACCACACCTAAAAAATCGGAAGCGGACGCCAAGTCCGCGCGGCGGTCCGATGCGGAAGAGATCCGCGCCCAGGCCACAGCCGCGGAAGACAAAGAATAAAATGACAAAGGCCGAAGCACGAATGACTAAAATTTTAAAAAAACATTCGTTATTCGACATTAGTGCTTGGACATTTCAACATTATGCGTTTTGACGTTTTGACCCTATTTCCGGAAATTTTTCAGGGATACTTGGGCCAAAGTTTGTTGAACCGGGCGATCCAAGCCGGTTTGGTCGACGTGCGGTTACACAATATCCGCGACTGGTCGAAAGGAAAACATAATACCGTGGACGATCGTCCCTTTGGGGGCGGGCCCGGCATGGTAATGAAGGTCGAGCCGGTGGTGGAATGCGTGGAAGCGGTGAGGGCGATGGCCGGCGATTCGGGTCGCCTGGTCATGCTCACTCCGCAAGGACGACGGCTCGATCAGCCGGCGGTGGAACGGCTGGCAACGCACGGGCGCATTTTGCTATTGTGCGGACGGTACGAAGGTTTTGACGAACGAATACGGATCATTTTGGAGCCCGAGGAGATTTCAATCGGCGACTACGTCCTAAACGGCGGAGAAGTCGCCGCAATGGTGATTATAGATGCGGTCATCCGGCTGGTGCCGGGCGTGCTGGGCGACGAAGACAGCAGCGCAAGCGACTCGTTTTCGGGCCAGCGCCGCTGGTTGGAGTTCGCCCAATACACGCGGCCCCGGGAATATCGCGGCCTTGCGGCGCCCGAAGTCCTGTTAAACGGAAATCACGAGGAAATCGCCCGCTGGCGCGAAGAAAACAGCCGCCGGCGGACACAAACACGCCGAGAAGATTTATACGAACAATAATTCATGATCGGTGATAACGGTTCATCTGTAAAAATAATATTTGTGTGCCACTGCTTGCCGTTAGGCAAGCAGTGCTTGCGGTTCGTGGACAATACTGCTTTTATCAAAGCAGTGGCACACCATGAATATCAATAAGAAAAACAAACTTAAAGTGCGACAGCGGTCGCCGAAAGAATTGCGAAAGGAACTACAATGAGCGAAAAGATTCTATCAATGGTCGAAAAAAGCAGCCTTAAGGAAGAAAAGCCCGTTTTCGACATCGGCGACACGGTCGACGTGCATTGCCGCATTCTGGAAGGCGACAAGGAGCGCATTCAAATTTTCAGCGGCACGGTGATCGCCCGCAGCGGCTCCGGCACCCGGGAGATGTTCACGGTCCGCCGCATCGTGCAAGGCGAAGGCGTGGAGCGCAAGTTCCCCATGAACTCGCCGCGGATCGCCAAGGTCGAAGTGAAACGCTCCGGCGTGGTCCGCCGCGCAAAACTGTATTATTTGCGCGAGCGCAGCGGCAAGAGCGTACGGCTCCGCGAACGCCGCCAGGATACGGAAAAATAATGAGATTTCACCACGGAGACACGGAGATGAAACTATAAAGTGATTAGTACAGAATGAAGAATAAAAATGGAATTTATAAATCATTATTTATCACTCTTCATTTATCACTTATCTCCGTGTCCTCCGTGCCTCCGTGGTGATTTATAATTTTCCACTGAAAGGGATCACTCGTGCGGGAATTTATTTCTGCATGGCTACGGTGGTTGTTTCCAAAAAGAACCTTGGGGCAGCGGGGCGAGGCGGCGGCAGCGCGGTATCTGCGCAGGCATGGCTATAAAATCATCGCCCTGGGCGATAGATTGAAGCGGCGGGACGAACTGGATATTGTCGCCGTCCAGCAGAAGACGATCGTATTCGTCGAAGTCAAAACCCGCAGCTCTTCGGACGACGGCCATCCGGCCGAGGCCGTGGACGCCGCAAAGCAGCGCCGGCTTACTCGGTTGGCGGTGACATTCCTAAAGCGTCACGGTCTGCTGGAGAATTCAGCCCGGTTCGATGTTATGGCGGTTACATGGCCCGAGGGTAAACGTCGCCCTGAAATCGAGCATATTCAAAACGCCTTCGAAGCCGTGGGACAGTGGGAATTTTATTCGTGAGACTATAGACTATAGGCTGTAGGCTGTAGCATATAAAGTAATCACATTATTAAACATACAAGGCCGGAGGAATGAAAACTGATTACTGAAAACTTGATAAAAAAACCGCTTGCGGTTTCGCAAAACCTCCCGGCACGAGTGCCGGGGCTAAACATATCAGTGGGCAATAAATTGCCCACCCCTCTAATCCCCAATCCCCAATCCCCAATCCCCAGTCGCTAATCCCTACCATGTGGCACGGCATAATCGGACACGACAAGGTTGTGGAACAATTTCGCCGGGCTCTAAGGCGGGGACGGTTGGGGAGCAGTTTTTTATTCGCCGGTCCGGCTGGGATCGGAAAACGCAGTTTTGCCGTGAAATTCGCCCAGGCGCTGTTGTGCGAAAAGCATCCGGAAGAGGCACTCGATCCTTGCGAACATTGCCCGGGGTGCATCCAAGTCATTGCCGGAACGCATCCCGATTTTCAGTTGGTTGCGAAGCCCGACGACAAGTCGTTCATTCCCCTGGAGCTTTTGATCGGCGACAAGGAGCATCGCCGCCGGGAAGGGCTTTGCCATCACATCGCCCTGAAGCCGCGGGCGGGCGGGCGGAAGATCGCCGTGATCGACGACGCCGATTATCTTAACGCCGAGGGCGCGAACGCCTTGCTAAAGACCCTGGAAGAGCCGCCGCCCAGATCGTTATTGATCCTGATCGGCGCCAGTCCGGCCAGGCAATTGCCCACCATTCGTTCGCGTTGCCAGTTGATCCGTTTTCAACCCTTGGACGCCGAATCGCTCGCCCGTCTTCTGCCGGCGCAAGGGATCGCGGCGGACGCGGCCGATGCACAGCGTTTGGCCCGATACGGCGAGGGCAGCATTCAGCGGGCGGGCGAACTTGCCGATGCGGAGCTTTGGAAGTTTCGCAACGCGCTCCATCAGCGCCTGGCCGCCGAAAGGCTGGATAGCGTTTCGCTTGCCCGGCTAACGGCGAAATTCGTGGACGAGGCGGGCAAGGATGCGGCGCCCAGGCGGCGGCGCTTGCACCAGGTGATCGGTTTTGCCGCCGATTTCTATCGCCGACTGCTTCGCGCAGCCAACGGCGCGGCTAAAGCGGACAACGCCGAGGACGATCGCTTGATCGACGAGGCCCTTAAACGCCAATCGCTTGACATCGAAAAAACCATCGCCCGATTGGAGCGATGCCTGGAAGCCGATCAACAGGTCGATCGCAACGCCAATCAATCCACCTTGATCGAAACCTGGCTGGACGATCTATCGGGCGTGTAAAAAGGGCGAAAACGCCAATGTCTTTGCCGTTTTTCATCTTTTTTTCCGACCTATACTTGCTAACCGGGAACATCGCGTCCGTTTTTTCGGCCGATTGTCCGTGACCGGCGGTTGTGCGGGATTGGCCGGCAAATTTATCACTGCCG
>JBEKGL010000331.1:0-5046 GCA_050012815.1 Thermoguttaceae bacterium | reverse complement strand
TATAAATGCCAGCGGAAGAACAGGCCGCAATCAGCCCTGCCGCCGCCTTTATTTTATGAAACCAAAACAAAACGACGAAGACCTTTTTGCCGACAGCACCATGACCTTCGGGGAACACCTCGAAGAGTTGCGTGCCTGTCTATGGAAGGCGATCCTGGGATTGGTGGCGGGGATTATTATCGGATTTATTTTCGGCGGGTCCGTGGTCAACTTGATCCAGCGGCCCTTGACCAATGCCTTGTCGAAGTATTACCAGAAAGATACGGAAACAAAAATCGCCTCTCTAGGCGGGCAAAGCGGCGATAAAACAAAAAACGATAAAAAAATCCTGGAAACCGTGCGATCGCACGGCATGATCGCCGACGAAGTCTACGTCGACCCCGCCGAGTTGCTGGACCCGCTTATAAAAAAATACCCCCAACAGTTTAAGAACGTCCAATTGCCGGAACAATCGAGCCCGGGGAATGAAGACGGATTGATTCGTATTTTTCTTTTGCATAAATCGGCCGACGATCCCCGCGTGCATTTAAAAGTCTTTAGTGTTTGGGAAAGTTTTGGAATATACGTCAAGGCCGCGTTTTTGGTGGGCCTGGTGCTGGCCAGCCCCTGGATCTTTTACCAAATTTGGAACTTTGTGGCGGCGGGACTATACCCCCACGAAAAAAAATACGTCCATTTTTACCTGCCGATCAGCATAGTCTTGTTCTTCTTCGGCGCTTGCGTGGCCTTTTCATTCGTGTTCGAACCCGTTTTAAATTTTCTTTTCGGCGTCAACAAATGGCTGGGAGTCGATCTGGACCCGCGGATCAGCGAGTGGATCGGATTCGCCTTGATTTTGCCGGTGGGATTCGGCATCGGATTTCAATTGCCCTTGGTGATGTATTTTCTGGAACATGTGGGAATCGTATCGGCGGGAATGTTCGCCAAGCATTGGAAAATCGCGGTTTTGCTGATATGGGTTCTGGCTACGCTGCTGACCCCGCCCGATCCATTCAGCCAATTTTTTCTAGGCATTCCGCTGACGTTTTTGTACTTCGGCGGCATATTGCTGTGCAAATACCTGCCCCGACGCAGTGGAATGAAGAATGCGGAATGATGAATGATGAGTTAAAACAATGAAACCGCTTGCGGTTTCGCAGTAAAAATTTCAATAGGTGGCCAGTAAAGTGGTCAATAAATTGACCACCCCATGCAAATCCTGAACTCTAAACTCTGACCACCGAACTCTGAGCCCTGAACCCTATTAAATTGCTTCGCCGCCGCGTTCGCCGGTGCGGATGCGGATGCAATCTTCCAGGGGCAGGACGAAGATTTTGCCGTCGCCGATCTCGCCGCTGGGGCCGGTCCGCCCGCCTTTGATGAGCGCGTCGATGGTGGGTTCCAGGAATTCCTCGTTCACGGCGATCATCAATTGCACTTTGCGCAAGAGATCGACGGAAAATTCGTGGCCGCGATAGGCCTCGGCATGGCCGCGTTGCCGGCCGAAGCCCTGCACGTCCATTACGGTCAGGCGGAATACTTCCACGTCGGCCAAGGCCGCTTTGACCGCTTCCAGGCGATGGGGTTGAATGATGGCGATTATCAGTTTCATGGCATTTAGCCCCCGGTGAATACACCGGAGTTTTTGGTTACGGCTTTATGCCGCGCTAGGGTGAGGGCGGTATTGGACAAAGTTTATGACATATTCATCTTAACGTCCGCCGCCGGATTCTCAAGAGGTGTATAAATAAAGGACCCCCGGCGAATTATATCCGCCGGAGGTCCTTTTTATGGCCCAATTACGTATTTCTAAGGGCATTTCCAAAAGTCTGTGGAACTAATTTAGAATTGTATAATCCCGTCCACGGCAGCGGTGAACTGGCTGTTCTTCGACAGGTCGTCAAACAGCGGAAGTCCTGATCCGCCGTACCAGTCCCAGCGTAGTTCCGGGCGGAGGCGGAAGTTGGGGTTGGGCGTCCAGTTCAAGCCGGCGGTAATGGCTTGTACGGGTCCGGCATTGCCCGAGGGCAGAGAGAGCGGGTTTCCGCCGGGCAGACCGCCGAATCGCAGACCGCCAAGTTTTGTGCCTTGGTCGTCGAGGAACAAATCGTAACGCAAGCCGGCCTTCCAGCAGTCGTTGATGGTATAGAAAAGGTATTGGGTGAAGCTCCAGTAGTCGGCGGTGTTGCCCAGCAAATCGTAGTTCTGCTGCCAACCGGCGTCGAATTGCGTAACGGATTGCCACTTCTTGTTGAAGTTATAAGTTAAATACGTGCTGAACTCGGTGCGGGGGGCATAGACGGTGGGATCGGCTGTCGTCGGATCAAGGCAGCCGGTCATGATGGCGAAATTCAAAGCGTACTTCTGTTCCTTTGGCGTCCAGTTGAAGCCGGTGATGACGCCTAATGAATCGACCAGACCGTCGGTTTCGTCTTGGCCGTTTACTCCGCCCACAAACAGGCTTAGTTCGTCGGACTTCTTATAAGTAAGCAAACCGCCGGTGTGCGTGGTCGGTTCAGCGTATCGCAAGGTGTAATTCATGGAGTAGAAGAAGTTGCTGATGGCCATCATCGACTCGTAGCCGATGGGTGTATAGAAACGGCCCACCTTAAGGTCTACTTTTCCATAACCGATGTCAACGTAGGCTTGCGGCATTGCCAGGCCGTAATCGATTCCGGCGTTCCACTTGGGCGATCCGTCCGGATTGGTTTCAAAGCCCAGTGATTCGCAGAAGATATAGTCCGTGCCGTATAGCAGATCGACGCGGCCGCCGATGTCCCAGGTGCAATCGTCGGTTTTCAGCGGTTTTTCCATCACCATATAAAGTTGGTTGAACTGGAACTCGTTTCGATCGTTGGGCGCAAGGGTTCCGTTGTAGCGCGAGGCGGGATTGTCGGTATTGCCGGTCCATCCCATGTCAAGCCAGCCGGTGATGTTGATCTTGGTGCAGCCAAGCTTTCCGATGAGCCGGTGAGGTTCGGGCGCCTTTTCCTCCTCCGCCGCGGGTTCATCTTTTTTTTCTTCATCTGGGGCGGCCTCGGTTTTCTTTTCCGATTCAGCCGTTGCACCCGCGGCGGGCGCCCCGTTGTCGTTTGGCGTAAAGTACATGTAATTATCGCTATACGCCGCCTTACTCACGGATGCCGGCTGATGCAAGTCAGCCGCAGAGGGATTTTGGGCAAAGGTCGTGGCGGCGAGCATGGATCCAAATACGCCGCATGTCAAAAGCAATTTTACAAGCTTCATGGTTTGGTACTCCTATTGGAGAAAAAAAGTTTTTGAACCCGCAATGTTACCGGGGGCGAATAAAAAAAGCCCACCAAACCGCAATCCGCGGGGTAAGCCTCCACACGTACCTCACCAACCTTAGGGTGCTATCGGAAGATTTTCCAATTGCAGTTCACGGGAAAAGACGTAAAACAAGAGCAACTGGAAAAAACAGGCAACTTAGGAGAGAAACTTTGATGACTGCGAAAACCCTTCCGAGAGAAGACGGCAAAGGATGTGTTTTCTTACTAAAAAACTTATATATAAACAAATCAATTTTCTCAATGTAGTAATGATTCCCAAATAATATCCACTCTGTTTAAAAATGGACAAAATGCAAGAACTTTTCCAAAGAACAAAACCTTAAGGGCTGTAATAAACCAGCCCAACCAGGAGGCCGAAAAACCTTCCAACCAGGAGGCCGGAAAACCAGCCCAACCAGGAGGCCGGACATTCTTGTCTGGCCGGAATAAGACAGGCAAGAATGCCTGTCCTCCTATTTAAATGGTTAAGTTATTTGGATACAGCCCCTAAGGCCTTCCCACTGCCCACTTTCCCATAATCCCTGGTCCCTGGTCCCTGGTCCCCGGCCTCTCTATTCCTTCATGTCTTCAAAAAGGGCGTCTACAAAGGGATCGGCCTCGAATAGGGCCAAATCCTCGGCCTTCTCCCCAACGCCCACGTATTTCACGGGCAGCCCGACCTGCTTGCGGATGGCCACTACCACGCCGCCCTTGGCCGTGCCGTCGAGCTTGGCCAAAACAAGCCCGGTACAATTGACCGCGTCGGTGAAGTGCCGCGCCTGAGAGATGCCGTTCTGGCCGGTGGTGGCGTCGAGCACCAAAAGCACCTCGTGGGGTGCGTCGGGAATTTGCTTGCCCAAGACGCGATGGATTTTGCTCAATTGCTGCATCAGTCCTTGTTGAGTTTGCAAGCGCCCCGCCGTATCGACTATGCAAACATTGGCCCCCGATTCGATTGCCCGGGCGAGCGCGCGATGGGCCACGCTGGCCGGATCGCCGCCCTGCGCGCCGGTAACGATTTCCGCGCCCAATCGGTCCGCCCAAACGGTCAACTGGGCCACGGCCGCGGCGCGAAAGGTGTCGGCCGCCCCTAAAATCACCTTCTTCCCATCGGAAAGAAACATTTGCCCGAGTTTGGCGATGGTGGTCGTCTTTCCGCACCCGTTCACGCCGGCCACCATGATCACCGTCGGTCCGGCGGCGGCGAAGCGAATCGGTTCCGCGGGCTGGGCGAGTAGCACTTTGAGTTTTTGTTTTATCAGTTCCAGAACGTCATTTTCCTCGACTACCCGGGATTTGAAGTTGGCGACTACTTCGTCGACCAACTCCTGCGCGGCTACAACGCCCATGTCGGTCTTGACTAGCTTCTCGAAAAACTCCTGGGTGAACGAGTCGTCGACCAGCCGGCCGCCGCCTTTGAATATGTCGCGGATGTCGGTATTGAGGAGTTGTGCTGTCTTTTTCAGACCTTGCTTGAATTTGTCGAATAAACCCATGGCTAAGCGGTTAGTGGATAGTGATTGGTGGTTAGTGCGAAACCGCAAGCGGTTCCAGAGCGCTCACGGTCGGTTCGTGGCTAAACGAAATCATCCTTCATCCTTTTTATTCGCGTGCATTAATTTGTCAAGAATTCCATTGACGAATTGCGCCGATTGGGCGGAGCCGAAACGCTTGGCCAGTTCCACGGCCTCGTCGATGGCCACGCGGTCCGGGGTATCGGTGAGCAGCATTTCGAAGGCCCCCAATCGCAAAATGTTCCGGTCGGTGGCGGCCATCC
>JBEKGL010000330.1:0-5057 GCA_050012815.1 Thermoguttaceae bacterium | reverse complement strand
CGATGGCGATATATTTGCAACGAATCCATTCAACGATACTTGCTTCCGGCATCCCAGAATCATCGCATAACCCCTATCCTCAATCAACATCAATTTAGGTAGTTTATTGTTTTACAATTGCTTACACAAACTTCATACACTCGACCTCGGAGGGCTGGATATAACTAATGTGGGATTGAATTACATCAACGATATTAAACAACTCAAAGTACTTTCCCTCTCTGGTACCGCAATAACGGATGATGGATTAGAACAGTTGAAGGGCCTGCCCAAACTCCAAATGCTCTACCTTAGTGACAATAACATCACCGATAATGGATTGACGTGTCTTAAAGAGTTAAATCAACTACAATCGCTCTACCTGGATAATACTAATATCACTGATGCTGGGCTGGTATACCTTAAAGGGCTGAACCAACTATCGTCCTTAAACCTATCGAATACTAATGTCACCGATTCTGGGCTGGTTCACCTTAAGGGCCTGCCAAAAGCATCATGGATTATACTCAAAAATACCAAGGTCACTGATACAGGAGTCCAAGATCTTAAAAAAGCATTGCCAAGTCTGCACATTGAACGATGACAAGATAGTTTTGTTTAATCATGACCGCCAACCAACCTACTGCCCCCAAATCCAAACTCTGCGCAGGTGCCACTGCTGGCTTGCCCAGAAGTGTATTCCTGCTCACTTTCCACCGCCCACTAATCCCTTTGCTTCCCGCTGCTTCACGGTTATAATTACTAAATTGACTGTCACAAATCCACTCCCGGAGTATTGAAAATGCCCGTCATCTTGACCGAAACCGCGGCCACCGAAGTCAAACGCTACATGGAAACGCAAAAACTGGAGCCCGCGACCATGCTTCGCATGGGCATTGCCGGCGGCGGATGCGCCGGTCTTCAATATACGCTGGGATTCGAGAGCCAATTCGATCCGGCCATCGACGCCCGCTTCGAGCAGCACGGCATCAATGTAGTGACGAGCAAGAAAATGGCCCTGCACCTCGACGGGGCAACCATCGATTTCATCGACGGCCCGATGGGCAGCGGTTTCGCCATCGAAAACCCTAACGTCCCCCGCGGCGGCGGCTGCCCGGGCTGCGGGCATCACTAAGAGAGGGATTAGGGATTAGGGATTAGGGATTAGATAATAGAGATTAGAGATTAGGGATTAGGGACGAAGAAAAATATTATACCAGTTCTACAAGAATATCTGCCGTCAGTGATCGGTCACTTGGTATAAATTTATGATTTCGGCTGGGATTCGTCTTGGCTTGCCTGTTGCGTAATCGATGAATGCCCAATTGGTTTCGGCCTTTGCCAGAACCTGCCGGTCCGATTCCCGGATAATTTGATATCGCCTGATGGAAGTGACTTTTTTCATTTCCGCCACCCAAGTCCGCACGATCAGCCTGTCGCCCACAAATGCCGGCTGCAGGTAATCGATAGTATGCGAACGGGCAACCCAGCCTCCCCCCAACTGCTTATACTTTTCAGACGTCCATCCTAAAGCCTTTGTATGCGCTATTGCCGCCGCTTGCATCCATGCCACAAAAACCACGTTGTTGGCATGTCCTTGTTCGTCTATCTCATCATGCGTTACTGTGTGGTGGTACTCGAAACATTCGGTCATCGGCTTGTGCATTGCGATATTGCCCTCACGCTAACGCGGTCTTTGGCGGCAACCAAGGCGCGACCAATGGTCGCGGCTTTACATACCTAACAAACTACTGCACTTTATGCACTATTTCATTCCTCGGGAAAAATCATCGCCTCGGCAAATGTATCCTGAAAATCGGGATCGGCGGAAAGATCGACGTGTTCGCTCCGCCGGGCGATATCTTCCGCTAAATGCCGGGCGCGAACTGAAAGGGCGGCCAGGCGTGCCCCGGCCAGCGAAGTATTGCCCCGGTAATATATGCGATGATGCTCGATCCGGCCCGGTAAAAGCCCGATGCGTTGGGCATTACTGCGGCGGATGAAGTTGCCGAACCCGCCGGCAATGAACACTTCCTTTAAATCTTGCGGTTTTAGCCCGGCGTGGTTTAGCAAAATTCCAATGCCCGCGCGAATCGCTCCCGTGGCCAGTTGCAGCTCGCGAAAGTCCCACTGCGTAATGACCAGCGCCTTGCCCGTGGCCGACTCTTCCTCGGGCACGAGTAAAAATGCCAGTTTTCCGTTGTGCAGCACAATGCGCTGCCTTAGGTCGGGCAAAACGCCCTCGGGCAGTTGATCCGCCCTCAGCAGTTTTCCTTGGGGGCTGAGGACCTTGTGCCGCAGCAGTTCGGCGGCAACGTCGATCAGGCCCGAACCGCAAAGCCCAGCCGGCGCGGCATTGCCGATCACATTGATCCGCAGCCGTCCGTCTACAATAACCTTTTCAATGGCGCCGGCGCTGCCGCGCATTCCGCAGGAGATTCGTGCGCCCTCGAAGGCCGGCCCGGCGGCCGTCGACGCGGCGGTCAATTTTCCCCCGGCCCAAAGCACGATTTCCCCGTTGGTGCCGATGTCGACGAGCAACGTGGGACCGGACCTGTTGGTCAACTCAGTTGCTAAAATGCCCGCAACCGTATCGCCGCCCACAAATCCGCCGATAATCGGAAAAACATACGCCCGGCCGTGGGGATGGACGTGTAATCCCAATTCGCCCGCACTATAGGATATTCCGAAACGCGACGCCGGCGCAAAGGGCATTGTGCCCAACGAGCTGGTATCCACGCGGCAAAGCAGGTGCTGCATGGTGGTATTTCCGGAAAAAGTAAGAACGCAAATTTCATCTAGCTTGATTCCCGCTTGAGAACACAACTCGCCGATCATCTTGTTTATCGCCAAAATTATCGACTCGTGAAGGATTTGCAGACCTTGGGGATTTTCTCGGGCAAAGAAAATGCGCGAAAGAACATCGTCGCCAAAGCGGGTCTGCGGATTTAACCGCGACACAACCGCCCGTTCATTCGTCATATTCGCCTTAAGCAGCATGGCTGCCAGAGTAGTGGTTCCGATATCAAAAGCGACGGCAAATTGCCCGGCCGCGGCTACGCCTTGTTCGACACCGATGGGCCGATCCTCCGCCGTCACGGCCGTTTTTTCAACGTGGACGAGTATCTGATGCTTTGCGGCCACAAGCGAGGTTTCAGGTACGAAAACCGTCATCGGTTGGTGAACTTCAGTCTGGCACGCCAGCCGGAATCCCAGGCGGATTTCCTCCGGTAAAATAAATATTTTTTCAGCTCTCCCGGGTTCGAGAGACGGGTTTTCCAGCCGCACCCGGCATTTGCCGCATATTCCTTCCCCGCCGCAAGGCGAATCCAGAATGATGCCCGCCTCGGCTGCCGCCTCGATTATTCGAGTTCCCGCCAGCACATAAACCTTCCTGCCGGCCGGCAGGAAGGTGACGGGCACTTCGGCCTCGCGCATCATGGTTCCTCCGCGACGTTCTTCTGCGACTGCTGGAGCAACTCCACGAACTTGCCCACGGTGGGAGTAAATACTTTGCGCTGCCGATGGATGATCCCGATGGGACGCTTCATTTCAGGCGCTATCAGGCGTATTGCAGCCAAGGTGCCGGCTTTGGTTTCGGCCCGGACCGTCGGCTCCGGCAAAATGCTGATGCCCGCTCCAATTTGCACCGCCTGCTTGATGGTTTCGATATTGTCGAATTCCATGACTACCCGCACGCTTACGCCGCGCTGCCGGAACTGCCTTTCGATCTCCTTGCGAATGCTCAAGTCGCGATCGAAACCCACAAAATCCTCGCCTTGCAGGTGCTCGGCGGTTACGGCATTGTGGCGTGTCAGCGGATGCTGCGGCTGACAGACCACGACCATCTTTTCCGATCGCAGCGGAATAACATTCAAATCGGGCGACGCCACGGGATAAGAAACTATGCCCAAGTCCACCTCGGCGTTGAGCACGGCGTTGTGTACCTTGTTGGGATGCAAATACTCCAAACGCACCTTGGCCTTGGGATGGTTGCGCATGAATTCCTGCATGCAACGGCTCATGTCGTGCAGGCCGACTGAATAAATCGCCGCTACCCGCACCAGACCGCTGATTTCCATGCGCAAGGAGCGAACTCGGGCTTCAACCGAATCGTATAACTCCAATACCTCGCGAAAACCCTCGAAACAGCCTTGCCCCTCGGGAGTCAGTACGAAAGGACGCTTTGAACGGTCGACAAGTTGCACTCCAAAATAACATTCCAAGCGATGCACCGATTGCGTGGCCGCCGATTGGCTGACTTCGTTGGCCACGGCCCCGCGGGAAAAACTCTGATGTAAGACCACGTCACAAAATATGCGGAGCGTTTCGATGTTCATAACATTATCTTATCATTAGATTAGCTTATTATCAATCATGACATGATAATTGAAATCGGTTAAAATAATTCCGGAGAATTTTTATCTGAGTTTATTTATAGGACCTCATGAAACCACCCCTTTATAGGGGGCTTAATGAATTTAAAACAAGAGTTTTGCCGCATGCTTAAATTCCTATAAACCGCACGATCTGCAATAGGTGAATGTTGCCAAGTTATTAATCGAAGATGAAATTGCTATAAGATTGCTCCGTGCAAGCGTTGCTAATATAGTTGTTAAGGGATGTTGTATGATGCTCTCAGGAGGATTTTTATGGAACTCGATATTCGCTCTCAAAATCTCCATGTTGACGAAGCAACCGAATCGCACGTCCAGCGGCGGATGAATTTCGCCCTGGAACAGTTCAACTCATGGATTACTCGCGTCCAGGTGCACTTGGAAGACGTGAACGGTCCGCGCCGGGGCATCGACAAACAGTGCCGCATCCTGGTCAATTTAAAAGGCGGTAAAACCATCAAAGTGGAAGACCTGGACGTGGATTTGATAGCCGCCGTCAATCGCGCCGCCGACCGCGTGGGTCAAGTCGTCAGCCGGGAAGTGGATCGAAGGAGAAAAAAGAAAGGCTGATGGCTAAATGAAAAAAGACTAAGCATTTCGATTGATATATATAGATACGTCTACTGGACGGATTTCTCTGCCTTGTGTATTATGTTGGCATGAGATTTACGCAGTATTTCC
>JBEKGL010000329.1:0-5062 GCA_050012815.1 Thermoguttaceae bacterium | reverse complement strand
AACGACCAAAGCCGTATCGCCCGAAAACGGCGGCGACCCGGCAAGCATCTGATAACAGGTCACGCCGAAGGAATAAATGTCACTGCGGTGATCCAAGGGTTTGCCCTCGACCTGTTCGGGACTCATGTAAAGCGGCGTTCCCAGCGTGATGCCGATCTGTGTCAGTTCGTTGGTCACCCCTTCGCGGGTGAGCCGGGCAAGACCGAAATCGGCGACTTTCACTTCGCCCAAGGAGGTAATCATAATGTTCTCGGGCTTGATGTCGCGGTGGACCACGCCCGCTTCGGCCGCTTTGGCCAACGCCGCCGCTACTTGGCGCATGATCGAAAGCGCGTGGGCCACGTCCGGCGGCCCATTGCGGGCAAGCCAGTCGCGGAGATTTTGGCCTTGGACGTACTCTTGGGCAATGTAGTGACGGCGCTCGACGTGTCCGACCTCGTAAATCTGCACGATGTTGGCGTGAACCAGCGACGCGGCCGCCTGGGCTTCGATCTCGAAGCGTTGCAGGTAAGTGGGATCGTTGGCCAACTCCGGTTTTAAAATCTTTATCGCCACGCGCCGCTTGAGCGAGAGTTGTTCGGCCAGATAAATTTCGGCCATTGCTCCGCGGCCCAGACGGCGAATCAAGCGGAAATCGCCCAGTTGCCGGCCCGATAGTCCGTGCTCGGCGTCCGATTTGGCGGGTTGTGCGGAATCGTCACTCATCGGTGGGTATCTCCCTAGGCATGAAACTTTACTATTACATTATCCCCTTTCTTGTGAAAATTGGCAACATGGCTGGGGTGGGGAACAGGCGATTGCGTTTCTGACAGGTCGGGTTCGTGCAGATGCAGTTTCATGGCCCGTTTTGCCGCTTTTCGGCCGAAGGTCCAGAACAAGGCCGGACGGACGAAGAAGTCCAGAAGCGTGGAGCTAAAAAGCCCTCCCAATATGACAGTTGCCACGGGATAAAGGATTTCCTTGCCCGGTTCGCCGGCGGCAAGCGCCAGCGGGACCAGTGCAATTCCCGCGCACAGAGCCGTCATTAGCATCGGGGCCAGCCGTTCCTTTCCGGCGCGCTCGATCATTTGCGGAGTGAATTGTTCCCCTTCGTGGCGGACCAAATGCAGGTAATGGGCGATCAACAAGATGCCGTTGCGCGAGGCGATTCCGGCCAGTGAAATGAATCCGACCAAGCTCGCCACCGTTAGCGATTGTCTTGTGAGGACTAGCGCCGCCACCGCGCCGATGGCGGCCATCGGCAGGGCGGCCAACACCTGAAAGCTCAGATTAAACGAATGAAACAGCGTATACAGCGTCAACACCATGCAGGCCAGCGAAACCAGGCTCAACAGCCCGATGGTCCTTGTGGCCGATTGTTGGCTCTCGAATTGTCCGCTGTACTGAATGAAATAGCCGGTGGGCAATGATGTTTGGATAGGTATTAATCGCTGCTGGATTTCGGTCACGACGCCGCCCAAGTCTCGGCCGGCCGTGTTGCACTGAACGATGATCCGCCGGCGCACGTTTTCGCGATTGATGGTGTTCGGCCCGCTGGAATCGACGACATCTGCCACGGCGCTCAACGGAATTTGACCGCCGCGCGGCAGTTCCAGGGTCATCCGCCGCAACTCTTGCGGATCGTTGCGGAAGGGATCGTCGAGCCGAACGAGCAGGTCGAACTTGCGCTGGCCCATAACAATCTCCGACACTACGCGGCCGTTCAGGGCCGTCTCCAACTGCCGGCTCACGTCGGCCGAGTTCAGTCCGTAGGCGGCAAGGGCCTTTCGGTTGGGAATGATAGGCAATTGAGGTATTTCGATCTGTTGCTCGACCATCAAGTCCTTTACGCCGCGCACGCCTTTGACGGCATCCTTGATTTCATTAGCCTTGGCCCGCAATACCTCCAGGTTATCGCCATAGAGCTTGATCCCTATTTGGGCCTTTACGCCGGAAAGCATCTGGGCAATGACGTGTTGCAGCGGTTGCTCCACTGCGATGACCGCGCCCGGCACCTGGGTGAGTTCCTCGCGGATTTCGGCCAAAATTTCCTCGCGGCCGCGGCTGGAGTCGGGAGCGAAACTGACGATGATTTCAGACATATTTACACCCTCGGCGTGCTCGTCCAGTTCGGCTCGGCCCGTGCGGCGGCCAAAGGCCACCACTCCTCGAATCTTCTTCAGGCGATCTTCGACCATGCCGGCAATGCGATTTGACGTTTCCAAAGAGTCGCCCGGCGGCAATATCACGTTGATTTGCACACTACCCTCGTTGAATGGCGGCAAGAAGTCGCTGCCCAACCGCGAGACCGCCAGCAGACTGACCAACGTGGCCGCCGCAACGGTCCCCAGGATCGGCCAAGGATGCCGGATACTGAAACGGACGGCGAATCCCAACAGCCGCTTGAGCCATCGCAGCAAGAAGCCGTCTTTATCGTGTTTCATAAATTTGGCGTTCGGCAAAAGCCAATAAGAGAGCACGGGAGTCACGGTAAGCGACACTAAGAGCGAGGCGAGGATCGAGACAATGTATGCTACTCCCAGGGGAGTAAACAGGCGGCCTTCCATGCCGCTTAGCGCAAACAAAGGAACGAAAACCAGCACGACAATGATCGTGCTGAAAACAATCGAGTTGCGCACTTCGCTGCTGGCTTCATATACCACGCGCAGGGCATGCTTGGGCTGAGCCGAATGTTTGTTCTCGCGCAGTCGCCGAAATACGTTTTCCACGCCCACGATTGCGTCATCGACCAGTTCGCCGACGGCCACGGCCAGGCCGCCGAGCGTCATCGTGTTGATCGACATGCCGAACCACTTGAAGACCAGGCCGGTCACCACGATGGAAAGCGGGATGGCCGTGAGCGTGATGAACGTGGTGCGGAAGTTCAACAAAAAGATGAAGAGAATAATGACCACCAGGATGCCGCCGTCGCGCAGGGCGTCGATGACGTTATGGATGCCCAGTTCGATGAATGCCTTTTGCTGGTAGACCTCGGGGTTAATGCGGACGTCGGCGGGCAGGCTGGTTTTCAATTCCTCCAGGGCTTGGGTAATCTGGTCGGTCAAGACCCGCGTGTCCGCACCCGGCTGCTTGGCGATGGTGAGCATCACGGCCGGCGCGCCGTTGACGGCCGAGTCGCCGCGCCGAACCTGCGGGGCCTCGACCACGCGAGCAACTTGGCACAACAGCACCGGGCGTTCGGTGTCGGCCTTGACCACAACGTTTTCGATGTCCTCGACGCCCTGCAGCCGGCCGATGCAGCGGACGAGATATTCGCGGGCGCCGCGATTCATGTATCCGCCCGTGGCATTGTCGTTGCTGGCTTTCATGGCCTGCTCGACGTCGTTGAGCGTCACGCCGTAATTGCGCATGGCGTTGGGATTGACCAACACCTGGTATTGCTTTCGTCCGCCGCCCATGGTGATGACCTGGGCCACGCGCGGGATCGTCAGCAGCCGTTGTCGCACAACCCAATCGGCCAGCGTGCGGACTTCCATCGGCGAGGTTTTGCCCCCTTCGCTCCACATGCCGATAATCATTATTTGGCCCATGATCGAGGAAATCGGCCCCATTTGCGGATGGACTCCTTCAGGCAGCCGTTCGGCGGCCAAGGCGAGTTTTTCGGCCACGATCTGCCGGTCCACGTAGATGTCGGTTCCCCAGGCGAACTCGACCTGGACCGCGCTTAGCCCGATGCCCGACGAACTGCGGACCGCCTGCACGCCGGTCGCTCCGTTAAGCACGGACTCCAGCGGGGCAGTCACATGGGTTTCCACTTCCTCCGGAGCCATTCCCGGGGCCTCGGTCATCACAGTGACGCGCGGCCGATCCAGGTCGGGAAACACGTCGATGGGCAAGTGAAAAAGGACGTAGCTCCCGTACGCCAGCACTACGAAAGCAACGGCAATAGTAAGTAACCTATAACGCAGCGCGAATCGGATAATGGCATTCAGCATGATAGTTCTCGGCAGTCAGCTTTCAGCGATCAGCAGTCAGCTAACAATTATTTGTTTTATGTTGTTGGTATATTCATCATTTAACATTACACATTCATCCCTCATCCCTCATCCTTTTTTCAATGGTTGTGTCCCGCGTGCGGATCAACTCCGCCGCCGGACTTGTTCTTCAAGGCCAATTGGATTTGGTGCGCGGCTGAAACCGCGACTGTCGCTCCCAAGCGCAGGTCGCCGTCCTGGGCAATCACGACCCAATCCTGGTCGCGATACTCGACGCGGACCGGTCGCCGGTCGAAATGGTCGCCATTGGCCTCGAATACGTAAGACTCGGCCCCTTCTTGGGCAACTGCTTCGACGGGCAAGACGATCCGATCGGTCCATTGCTCGACCGTGACGTTAATCTGGGTTCTCTGTCCCGGCATGTATCGCCAGTAAACGAATCCATGTCCGTCAGGCGTTTTGTCCACGCGCGCCAAACGGTTGGGAAGCGTTAGGTAGAAATGGAAGGCCCGCGATTCCGGCTCAACTTTGCCGTCGAGGTAGAGGATATGCAGATCGGCGACTGTTTCCTCGTCTCCGGTCGATTTTGAGCCGAAGACCGCCGCGACTTTCCGTCCCGTGGATGCCGCCCGGTTGATGGCGGCGATATCTTGCTCGAATGCCATGCCCTCGATGTACAATTCGTGGTGGTCCACCAGGGTGCAAAGCGTGTCGCCGGCATTGACGTGTTTTCCCTGAACTACTTTCAACTGCCGGACCTGCAAGTGGCGGGGCAAAGCGTCCGACGAAGCCGGTTCTCCCGTCGCCGGAGCGTAAATAGTCAGGCTTTGCAGCAGCGAGCGCGAGGAAGCGATCTGCTCCACTTGCTCTTTCGACAGCCCGTGCAGAAGCAGGGCTTGACGCTGTGCCCGAAGCGAGGCCTCCTGCTTTTGCTGCTCGTACTTTCGCTCCAAAAGCGTCTTGCCGGCGATAATCCCGTCGGCCGACACCTTTTCCAGACGGGCGACTTCGCGCCCGATCACGTCGAGTTCCTCGATGGCGCGGAGAAACTCCGTTTGCACTTGTAAAAGGTCTTCGTGTGTCAAGCGGACCTCGAAAAGCGGTTGGCCGGGCCCGACGGCCTCGCC
>JBEKGL010000328.1:0-5064 GCA_050012815.1 Thermoguttaceae bacterium | reverse complement strand
CGGCGCCACCGGATTGCTCAAGACAAACTCGCCGCGGTTGGGGCCTTTGTCGCTGATCGTTACATTGATTGTTTGCGGGTTATATCCTTGCATTTGGGCCGTGGCTTGATAAACGCCCGCACTAACGCCCACCAGATGCATCCTGCCTTGAGCGTCAGTCGTGCCCTGCATAGCCCGGGCTGTCGCATCGCCTTGTTTGTGGAGCAGAACAGCGGCCCCGGCCAGCGGACGCCTGGAAACCACGTCGTCGCCGGTCCGACCGAACACAGTGCCGTCGAAACCCAACTCTCGATTTATCGGCGTAACCGGTGTGGCTGCAGGAACGAGTGTCAAATCGACGATCGTGTACTTGGTGGGGAATACGGCCTTCGGGCCGCTGCGGGCAGTTATATAACCCGTGGCTTCGGCAATAACCTGATATCCGCCGGGCCTCAAATCCTGGGAGTATCTACCTTGGCCGTCCGCGCCCGGCGCCGAGGCCGTAGTTCCCGATGACGCCAGCGGGAGGATGGATATCTTCACCGGCGGCAAAGTGCCGGGCGGAAGCTTCGGATTGTTGATGCGGACCGTACCGCGAATTCCCTGGTTGGCGGGCGCTATCGGCACATTGCGGGTGAGGATAAAATCGCGGGTCGCGGTCTGTCCCTGGACAATCTTTATTGGAATTGGATCAACCGCCGTTTGGAAACCCTTTGCGGACGCCGATGCCTGCCAGGAGTCGACGGCAAGAGTGATTTCATAATGGCCCAAAACTTGACCGGCGGACTGGCCGCTGGTAATAGCGCTGGAAAGGCCCGCTGCCTTGCTGCCGCGCAGGGCGACCAGCGCTCCCGGAATGCCGATTAGTTTACCGTCGCCGGTCTTCTCCAGAACTTTTCCTTGCAACTTCCCGATTTGCAGCAGGGGTATTATCGGCGGTTTTGTGTTGGGATCGTTTTTCCCTTTTGTCAGCGAGAAATTGAATATTGTATAACCTTCGCTGAGTTTCAGTTGAATGCCGCGGCCCACGTTTTCGTCTTTGTATCCTTGGGCTTGGACCTTGTAGAAATAAGTCCCCGGCGGCAGATCGGCCTTGTAAAAGCCATTGGTGTTGGAAGTCGCGCTGGCCGCCACCTGACCGGCCTGGGTCTTGAGTTCGATTTTGGCCCCCGCCACGACGCCGGTGAGTTTGCCCTGCTCGTCCAGTGCAAAGACCTGGCCTTGCATGCCCGGGCCGGCCGCAGCCAAGGGCCGAGCGGCAAAGAACATTGCCAGGAGAATCGCCGCGGGAAATATGCACCGCGTATGGCACTTTAGAGAGAATTTGTTAGTCATGTTTAGTCCTCCTATATAGCCTCGGCCGACAATCGGACAAGGCGAAAGGTGTTTGTGTTTACCTCATTATTTACGAAGCAGGCGCACGCCATACACGGCGGGAGGATAGGCGAAATTATTCTGCGACACACCCGCCGGGAATTGAAATTGGATTGAGTAATTTATTTCGTATGTATCTAAGTTAGTGGCAGCACTGTAAACTGGAGCCATATTAATGTCTTGTTGACAAAATAAAAGCTTTTGATTTGGTGGGGTGCTTGGGTCCAGGAGTGGCGTAGGCGGTGGAGAAATTACCGGTGGTATTCCTTGCGTCAGGCCGACGTCTCCGGGTCTTGGCAGCCTCTTGATAGTCCCCCTACCTCGGAAAGTGGCGGAATTGGACATGCCAGCCCCTCCGGCAAATCCCGCATGTCCCACAAGCACGCACACCCCCGTTGGTTGTATATCCTTATAAAATAATCCAGTGGCCCTGAAATCAACCTGAAACCATGTTGTGGTTTGATTCGGTCGGACATAGACATTGATCCCGGGATCAGCCTTATCAAATGCGATCCCGGCGCTGCTGTCCAATTGATCTACCTGACAAACGGCAACGTCTGTACCGGGTTGGGGCATGCCATGGTAAATGGATTGATAATGCATACCGCTACCATCTACGTAATAAAAGTTCGGCATTAATTGAAGCGAGTTGGCGATCAACTTATCTGCATTATCCGAGGAGAACAGCGCCCGCGCCGGTCCAATCCTTTGGTTCGGCGTCATGGTGGTCGGATCGACCGGCACGCCAACAACCATCGGGAACAGGTAAGCCGCACCAAGCGGATTTTGCGGCAGCGTCGTCAGCTTCGCGGTGATCTCGTGCATACCGGCAGGGAACGGTTGAACCAAAAGCGGGGTGGTTACGTCATATTGATTTCCCGGCGGTTTCTCGGGCCAGATCTGATAGAGATACACAAGGTAATGATCGATATCTCCCTCGTTGCCCTCCACGTCCCATTTGATCGTGAAAGTGTCCAAGGTTTGGTAGCCGCAGGTGATCGCGACGCTTTTGATTTGGAACGGTACGCCGACCGGCTGCGGACCGGGGTCCGGAGGAATGATATCCCCGCCGCCGCCATTCCCGCCGTCGCCGCCATTCCAACCGCCATCGCCGCCATTCCAGCCGCCGTCGCCGCCATTCCAACTGCCGCCACCGCCCATGTCATCATTGCCCGGTTGGACGTTGACGACAACGTCCGGATTAGTTCCGCTATTTTCGCCCGGGAAAGGAACGACATCAGTCGGTATCGGCGGATTATTGTCCGCCGAAGTGTCGGCAGCAGGGACAGTTCCCGGCTCGGGCTGCGGCGCGTTGGGATCATCAGCCGCGGGCAGCGACTGGGGACTGCCTGTCGCCAAATCGAGTCCTTGTCCCTTGCCCGCCTCCCAGAGGAACGTCTCGCGCGAAATTGGAGCATCAACGATCATTGTGCCGTCCTTATCGACGTGGGCGGGTGGAATCAACCGGACCGCCTTGAGCGAGTTCCGATCCAGCGCGTTTTCATCGCTATCGTAAGTTGCGCGGCCATCGACCACAACGAGAATTCTTTCCGGATGCCAGCGATCGGGCGCCCTGCCGTATGGCTGGGCGGTTCCCAGCATCCCCACGGCCCAGCCGCGCAGGTCCGCGGCCGCCAAAGGCCCTGCTGCCAGGTTAAGAGTGAACGTTTGCGGCCCGCCGGCAGGAGTAAGAGGGGTCGTGGGCGAGCCCATCAGGTACTTGTGGCCGCCCGTCTGAAAATATACATAATTGCCCGTAGCGGCGGCGGAATGGTTGGCTGTCACCAAGACGACTTTCATTGTCTTGGCCGCCGGTGCGGCCGATTTGTCGCGCCACGGCGATTGGAAGTCAGGATCCACAAACCACGGATAAGTTCCCTGCAACTGACCGCTCAAACGGACTTTTTCGGCCGTGAGCGATCCAAGATCGGCTTTGATCTCGTCCAAGCGTTTAAGATCGTCGGCCGTGGCAAGCTTGGTATTGGCCAGATTATTAAGATTAGCCTGTTCGCTCTCCAGGGGAGCGATTTTCTTGTTAAGTTCATCGAGCTTCGTCCTGGCGGCATCCAGCGTCTTTTTCGCCGACTGGCCTATTGCCTTTTTGGAAGCGAAGGGCTGGCCGTTAATCTGTATCTCGTAACCATCAAGAACCCAGTCGGTGTTGACCCCGCCGGCAAAACCAATCCTGGAAATATCTGAAGCCCGCACTCCGGCCAAAAGTTGAGACGTTGTGCGAAAGACATCTTGCCCCGGATCCGTGCCGAGCGAAAAAGTGAACATAGCGCTCGAGCCAGGCGCCACCTTTGCCTGCGTTGTCGCCTCACCGGGCACGACGCCGAACGGCGCTGTCTCTTTTTCGTTCCGACCAATCGGGTGGAGCCAGAAAGGAAAGCCCAGACCCAGGTCCAACGCGACCGGTTCGGCCAATTCGACGTTGCCGCCGACGTCGATCTTCACAACGAGTGTCTGCACCGGATCATCGGCCTTTAATTCGACAGCCGCCTGGCCCGCTACTTGAACCGACGCCCAGACCATAATCATCGAGGCTGCCGCCAACAGGCCGATAGCCCACCGAATTGTACTTGAATGGATCATAATATCGCTCCTTAACGGTTTAACATTGATATGTTTTCATCGCACCACAGACATAATCCTTTTTTATGGGACTGTCCCATTTGTCGTACACAAAAATCTGTACAGTCCCCTTTTTTTGAGTTATTTCATCTGCCAAATACAAAAAGTGCCGTGAATTGTAGTCACTACAAATTGCTAAACAACCCCCACTACCCCCCATTGGTCTGGCAAAATGTTTTTAAACAGTAAACAGTTTATTGACGCAATTTTAAATTACTGATTTCAGGCTTAAAGCTTATCCAAAAATGTTTAAGTTGGGGCGGGAGTTCAACTCCCGCCCCTGAAAAACTCCGCATTTAGGGCTGGCAGTACAACTGCCACCCCAACATAATCTCGTTTTGAGATATGCTCTGTCGATTGGTTGTTTTTTCACAAACTTATACAGACCAACAAAGGAATTGTGACAAAAAAATCATTTATTTTCGGCGCCATGGGAAAAAAACGGCTTAGCAAGATCGCTGCCCTTGGCAAACAATCTCTGGGTTTGGCTTGGCTTTTGTACCGACGACGAGGGTACTACGAATGATAACGGGAATAATGGCGGCCAGAAAACTCACAAGCCCAAACACTAGAATCTACGTGCCATGGCTCACGTAGCGAGCTGGTCAATGCCGGCAACACGAATCATCAATCTCGGTAGGGGCCGGATCCCGTAGGCCCTACCTGGAGCTTTTTTTGGGCAGGAAGGCCAAGTGCGGCGTTTTGGCCGACGCCTTCAATCTTGCTTATGAAGATAAAATCGACACGAGAACCAAAATAAAGTACAACATACACGTCAGGGCGCTGATCACCAGGCCGATGATTGCGTACACCTTCAACTTGTCCAGGACGACCGCCACGATGTTGGTCACCAGGGCCAGCGGAGGCACAACAAGTAAGGACATTCCTCCAAGGAATGCGACGGGAGACCGTCATCCCGGACGCAGAACTGCCATCATCGCAAACACCAGCCAGGGCAGTATGGAAAGCCCCAGCCCGATTTTTCCAATCGTCGCCCTTTTCTCGTTTTGCGTCGGCATGGCGTCTTTACCACAAACAAGGGTGAAGCAAGCGGCTGTCAACCTCTGAGATTATAGC
>JBEKGL010000327.1:0-5108 GCA_050012815.1 Thermoguttaceae bacterium | reverse complement strand
CATGGGTCACTGGCTCAACTTTGCGGACCGGCTGGACCCTGTGGCTTTGGACGCGGATCTGGCCAATGACTTCACACCCAGCCACAAGGTCACCGACCACCGCATCAAGAATCCCTATCGACATCCAAACAGCATTTAGGCACGACGTCTATCTCCTAGCCGAAGTGCATGACCTATGAGGGCGTTTCCACGCGTCCGACCTGCGCTTCGAGGACTTTTTGGCGGCGGATTTTGCGGACTACCACGCGGATGCCGTTGCGGGTAAGTTCGTCGCCGCCGCGGATGGGACGGCCCAGGTGGCCGGAAAACCAGGTCGATAACGTGGCGGCGCCGTTGGGGGGCGGATCGGCGGACAGGTCCATGCCGGTCGATTCTTTCAGCCGTTGCAAACTGATTCCGCCGCCCACGACCCAAGTGCGGCCGGATGGAACGACGTGGGCGGGCAGACGGTCGTATTCGTCTTCGATCTCGCCGATGAATTCCTCCAAAATATCCTCCAGGGTGATCATGCCCACGACTTTATCCGCGGCATCCGCGACCAGTGCGATGTGCGTGTGCTCGCGGATCATGCGTTCCAGCGACGAGGTAATGGGCGTGGAGTCGCTCAGGCGTGGAAAGGGCCGGAGAATGGAGCGTAGCGTGGGTTCTTCGCCACGCGTGAGCCGCATCAGGGCAAGCAGGTCCTTGAGATTGATGTACCCGATGATCGATTGCGGATCGCCCGGCCGCTGGGCTACGGGAAATCGGGTGTGCATGTCCAGATGGGCCGTAATCATGGATTCTTCCAATGTGCAATTTATGTCCAACATGCTGATATATTCGGCGGGCAGCATTATTTCGCGGACCGGGCGGCCGGAAAGATGGGCGGTATGGAGGATGATTTTTTCCTGGCGCTCGCCGATCAGGCGCGAGGCCCGGGCCAGGGCCGCGCTTGCCCGGAGGCTTTGAAATTCGGCGGACTCGGTTCTGTGCACGTCCAGGCTGCCGCTTTTTCGCCGGCGTTCGCTCAAGTTCATGATGGACATTACGGCGGCTTCGAGCAACCACACGGCCGGCCAAACGCTGAAGGTAAACCATTTCATGCCCCGCGACAGCCGCAGGCATACCAATTCCTTGTTGCGGATGGCAAAAATCTTGGGCACAAGTTCGCCGAAGAAAAGTATGATCATGGTCAACGGAACCACAATGGCCGCGATGGCCAGGAATTCGGAGAACCCTTGCGAGGTCCCCAGCCACTGGCTGAAAAGGGGGGTGAGTTTTTCCTCGGCGCCGGCGCCACCGGTGGCCGCGGCAATCGCCCCAAGCACGGTCATGCCGAGTTGGGTGGTCGCCAGGCTGGCCTCGAAATTTTCCTTCATGTACAAAGCGGCCTTGGCTCCGCGATGATTTTCCCTTGCCAGCACCTGCAGGCGCGCAATACTGATTGAAGCCAAGGCGATTTCGTAAGCCGCGAACAGGCTGTTAAAGCCAATCATCGCCAGGATGACGAGCAATTCGAAAAAGTGCACGGGCCGCTCCGGATACGCTTGGTTAGCGAATAATGATATTTTTGCATACAACCGACATTAATTCATACCAATCGAGCATGTTTTTTTCCAGCCCCCCTGGGATCGTTAAAAGTAATCCGGAAGAAGAGTGATTAAATAGTCGTAATAAAATAAACCAGCCAAATCAGGAGAGCCAAACATTATAAACCAGCCAAATCAGGAGGGCCAGACATTCTTGTCTGGCCCGAAAAAGACAGGCAAGAATGCCTGTCCTCCTGTAAAAATTGGAAAGAAAAAGGGCCCGTCGAGACTGTGATAACAATCTCCACGAGCCCTGCGGTTTGTCCCGCTGGTTTCACCCGGATTTATCGCTTAAACCCGGGGAATGTATTATTTGCCGCGAGTGCGTCTGAACATCAGGCACAGCCCGGCGGCGATAAGCAGCATTGCCAAGGTAGCCGGTTCGGGAATGGCAAGCACCACGTCGTTGCCGCCGCTGATGCTGTTCGTGGTGGAATCGGCGTTGTAATAAATGTGATATCCCGGAAGGGCCGCCCCAATCAGATCGCCGCTCGCATAATTGCTGAACACGCCGGTTAGCGTATTCGTGGCATCGTCATTAAGTATGATCCAGAACATGTCGTCAGAGCTGGGCGTGTAGGTGGCGCTTACCGTGAGCGTTCCGCCCAGAGTCACGGTATGACTTGTGCCGTTGACCTGTAGTTGATCGTAACCGGTGCCCGCGACCGAGCCGTCAATTTCGACCTTATCGTCGCCGCTGAGACTGACGTCGCCGTTGACGGTCAGTTTGCCGGCGCTGTCGCCGGTGGAGAGCGTTCCACCGCTTAAGACGGTCAACTTGCCGACTGAGCCTTTTCCGCCCAGGGTTGCGCCGCTGTTTACGGTAACGAAACTCAGCAGGCTGCCCTCGGCCAGGAGTGTGCCGGCACTAACGGTGGTCGCGCCGCTGTAGGTATTTGCGCCGCTAATGGTTAGGATGCCGGCGGTGGTTTTCGATATCGCTCCGCCGCCGTTGATCTGGGCGACGTTCTTAAGCGTGCCGCTGGCCAGGGTAAGAGTGTCGATGGCAGAGGTGGATGAGCCGATGTTGTGGTTTTGCATATCAAGCGTGCCGCCGGCTAGTTTGATCGTGGAGGTGCCGCCGCCGTCGGTGATATCGGCGCCGAGTGTGACCGTCCCGCCGTTGATGTTTAGCACGCCGACGGCTGTTCCAGATCCGCCGCTAAGATATGTTGCCAGAACTATACCTAGGTTGCCAACTACCAAATTTCCAGTGCCGGAAACATTAACGGTGCCGCTTGCAGGGGACTTGCTGTGCAGCATTTTGGCAACAATCATGCCAGTTGTATTGATAGTACCCTTATTAAATGTTAGAGTTCCCGTCCCGCCCTTTCCATCAGCGTTAGTTCCGGTCTGGCCTAATGTGATCATACTAGCCATGATGTCCACGTTGCCGTCCGTAAGATCCATTTTTCCCGTGGCGGTATTAGTGGTGCCGGTGCCGGCGTTGCCTGTGTTATCGCCGATATTGATCCCTGACACGGGGCTGGAGCCGTCCTTGCCGCGCATGGTTAAAATTGTGGTCGAATCGATTAACAGAGGGTTAAAAATTAGGGTACCGAATGATCTTCGGCCGCCGATAGTTACGTTATCCACGTATATTGTATTAGTATGACCGAGGTAAACAGTGGGTGTAGGAAAAGTCCCTGTAGCCCCAGGCGCACCGGCAGGTGCATAGCCGATTACTAAACCCGCGCTAATGGATGTGCCTGGATTGTTCAATGTAATCGTATTAGTCTGTGCAAGATACATTAGGCCGCTGACCCGGTCACCGGAAGCGTTAGCGCCCACCAGTAGCTGGTCAACGTTTGCATTAAATGTCGACAAACCCTGTAGATCTAGATCTGCGATGTGGTTTCCGCCGCCGGAAGCGGTTTCGCGCACCATTATGTAACCGCCGGTGTTGCCGTTGCTGGCGTTTGATACATCCAGCGTGCCACCGCCTGTTATATATGTATAACTAACGCTGGTAACGGCAGCCCCGGCGCCGCCTGCTAAGAGCGAATAATTCGGAACAACGGAGCCTAACAAGCCCGTAATCTTCAGCGTTTGACCGGGGTCGATCTGAGTATTGTGAATAGCAGCGTCCTGTTGACCGTACGAAAGGCTGTTGATCCACGTAGTGGTGGTCACATCGTTGGTGACGGCGCCTGTCGAGGCGCCGGTGTTAGAGAACGTCACGTCATCGATACTTGTGGGCACCGCGCTTCCGCTCCAGTTGCCCGTAGCGCCGCCATTAGACCAATAGAGGTCGGTGCCACTGCTGCCGGACCACGTTACGGCTGCCGCCGAGGCGGTTGCGGCTAGAAGCGCGCAGATCGTAAAACCCGCCAAACTCAGCGCGGCAAGCCGCCTCATCTTTTTCGCGAATGTACTCATGGTTGTTCCCCTGTGTGTAATTGGGTTGTCCGAAAAAATCAATTATGGAAAATACGTTATCAATCCGGCCAAGCCTTGGGATCCGCATCCGGTATGAGGCCTGGCAGAGAACACGTTGCGCACGGCGGTATACCGAGTCAAAGGACAGAGGTATTTTTCGGCGAAAGAAGAAAAACGGCAGAACCTTGAGGTTTGCGAAATCCCTCCACAGCCGAAGCTCACGCCAGTGCGTGCGACGGTTGCCAAAGCGAGAGAAACGCTACCTCAAGTAAATCTTTTAGATACGCCAATGTAAATCTAAAACGGGCATCCGTGGCGCTGTCGGACAGCCCTCAACACTATCAATAAGTTTAAGAATATCAGTTTTATGCGCATTTGTCAATAATCTCTCTCTAAAAATTAATATTTTTTTCCCCCACCCCAAGACTTATGGGAGGGGGTGGTCAGGGCTTCCGATACCGATTCTTATTCAAAAGTGCAAAAAAATGGATGGAATTAGTGAAAAAATGAGGTCAAATCGACTGGGTGTAACAGGTCTTCTGCTCCATCGTAAGTCCTTGAATTACCTGGAGTTGCAAATTATCAGCTGCGTCAAAGGTGTATGTTTTGGCAAAACATTATCGTGAACATTTCATGGTTCTCGACGGAATTTTGCAGGTCGGAGGATTTTTTTAGTAAATCCTGGTTTTTTTAGGCCGGTTTCAATATTAAATGAGGTCAAACCCCAGCCCCCAGTGTTTCTGGTTTTTCCAAATTCACGGCGGACGACCGGTTACACCCAAATCGAATTTATCCATAATGGATTGCGAAATCGCAAGCGGTTTCGTACGAATCCTCTATAAGCGGCACGTTTAACACCGTTTAACAACGGCGATGAATTAAACGTTCCTCGATCACGCGAAAAACTTGCCTGGCGACTTCCTGCTTGCTGCCGGCAAAATTCGCCGCCGCCCGGCCTGATGCGTCGAGGATTTCGACTTGCGTGTCCGGGGCGTGAATCGCCCGGGGACCGTTAACCACTATCAGATCGCAGTTTTTTCGTTCGAGTTTTTGCATGGCCCTGATGCGCGGGTCCTCGGTTTCCAGGGCGAAGGCGACCATCCATTGTTTTTTTTTGGCGGCCCCCAAAATTGCGACCACGTCGGACGTTTCGACCAGATC
>JBEKGL010000326.1:0-5123 GCA_050012815.1 Thermoguttaceae bacterium | reverse complement strand
ACTGGATGAACCCCGTAAACGGGGTTGACATAAAAGTATATTAACGGCTTTCGGTCCCAGGCGTAAACGCCTGGGCTAGAGAAAAGAATATCCCTACTCCCAGGTGTAAACGCCTGGGCTAGAGAAAAAAAGCATTCAAAGTTTCATTGCGGATTTTGTGTTTACAGTTTGAGTTGTTACAAGCTCTAAGAGCGTCATTCCAAACGGAGACTGAAAATGCCTCGAACAATTCTATTCCTTGTGTTTTACGTGTTTTGCTACTGCGGCGAGGTGTTGGCACAGGCCGGAACGCCTGCTGACGGCAAAGACGGCGTCCGTGCCGCTGAGCCCATGCGTGCCGTAATAACGTCGCCAACGGCAGCGTCGCCGACCGAGAAAGCGGCGAAAACGGTTTACAACGTGCGGGATTACGGCGCAAAGGGCGACGGAAAAACACTGGATAGTCCCGCCATCAATCGCGCAATCGAAGCCTGCGCCAAGGCCGGCGGCGGCACGGTATGCCTGCCTGCCGGCACGTATCTCAGCGGCAGCATTCATCTAAAGAGCAACATCAATCTGCTGATCGACGCCGGCGCGGTCGTCCTTGGCGCGCCGCAAGACATGAATGCCTACGACCCGGCCGAGCCGTTCGAGGGAAAAGCGTACCAGGACGGCGGACACACGTACTTCCACAACAGCCTGATTTGGGGGGAAAACCTCACTTATGTGTCGATAACGGGCCAGGGCATGATCGACGGGGGCGGGTTGACTAAAAACGACAAATCCGTGGGCGCGGGTCCGATCAACCAGGGCGATAAGGCCATCGCCCTTAAACTCTGCCGAAACGTCCTGTTGCGCGATATCACCATCTTTCACGGCGGACACTTTGCCGTCCTGGCGACCGGCTGCGACAACATGACCATCGACAACGTGACCATGGACACCAACCGCGACGGCCTGGACATCGACTGCTGCCGGAACGTAATGGTATCGAATTGCCGCATCAATTCGCCGGACGACGATGCGTTGTGCCCGAAAAGCTCCTTTGCCTTGGGCAAAGCGGTGATTACGGAAAATTTGATGATCGTCAATTGCCAGGTCTCGGGGTTCAAGGAAGGCACGCTGTTGGACGGCCGGATGCTGCCGAGCGAAAAAAAGAACGGCCGGATAAAATTCGGCACCGAGGCCAACGGAGGCTTCCGCAACGTGGTCATCGCCAATTGCACCGTGCGCGGGTGCCGGGGGATTGCATTGGAAGAAGTGGACGGCGGCATCATGGAGAACATCAGCATCTCGAATATCACCATGATGGACGTGGCGGTATATCCGATTTACATCACCTTGGGCCGGCGCAACCGCGGGCCGGAAGTCACCACCGTAAGCTCGGCCCGGAACATCCGCATAAGCAACGTGATCGCAGAGGGCATCGAGCCGTTTAGCGGCATACAGATCACCGGCCTGCCCGGCCACAACATCGAAGTGGTCCGACTGGAAAACATCCGGCTTGTTTTCAAGGGCGGAGGAACGAAAGACGACGCCGCCCGGGTCCCGCTGGAACTTGGCACGGTATACCCCGAGCCCAGACGAGTAGGCGTCATGCCGGCTTACGGGGTTTTCGCCCGGCACGTCCGCGACCTGGAACTGGCGAACATCCACATAAGTTTTGAGAATGAAGACCTGCGCCCGGCGATAGTTTGCGACGACGTGGACGGATTGGAGATCGACAATTTCAAAGCCCAAGTCGCGGAGGGCGTGACCCCGGCCAGATTCGAGGCGGTCAAGCGACTTGTGATCCGCAACTCGCCCTTGCTGCTGAAATCGGATGCCCCTACAACGGAACCTGCGGCAAAACTCGGCTCTCCGGCCGCGGCGGGCAGATACGCCATACGGTTCGTTCCGGTCAAACCTTAGCGCCGTTTTAATCTATATCGCCCTGATAACGATTGATTTCTCGCTTCACAAATTAATTTTAATGCAGTCGCCGGAATTCTTCCGGCGAAAGCCCGAAGACCTTCTTGAATGCCCGTGAAAAGTGGAATGGATCGTTGAACCCTAACTGCGCGGCCGCCTGCTTTACCAAAAGTTCGGGATTTTGAAGCCGTTCGGCGGCCAGATTCATTTTCAAACGCAAGAGGAATTGATAGGGCGTTTGGTGGGCATAGCGGCGGAACAGGCGGCACAGGTAAGCCGGATCGACTTGACATTCCCGCGACACTTCGCCCATGCTCCGCAACCGCGAATAGTTGGCCCAAATGTACCTATGGCAGCGTTGATACGTGGCAAATGCCGGGGTCTCCACTCCATGCCAGGGCATTAATGACTCGGCGATCTTGAGGATCATGTATTCCAGGAGTTTTACGCACAGGGACGGCGAGAAGTAGGTGTGCCTCAATCCGTTGCGGATCAACTCGTCGTAGACTTCTTGGATTTCGGCGGGGGCGAAAACACGTCCGATGTGTCCCGGCGCCAGTGAGTGTTCTTCCAACAATTCCAATGCCTTGGATCCGGTACAGGTAATGAAGTATTTTCCCAGCGGATCATCGGCGAAGGTGGTAATGTCGTGGGGAACGCCCGGGCCGTATGTGAAAACCGTGCCCACGGTCAAGGGGTAATCCTGGCCGCCTAGAATCACGGAACCCTTTCCCCGGGCCACGAACTCGATGGCGTAATAGGGGAAATTCATGCGATGGATAGCGTAGTCGGTGGCGCACTGTTCGTATCCGCCGCAGACCACGGCGATGGGCACCGTGGGCGGAGGGGCAAGATCTAAATAAAACCTTTGCGCTTCGCGCACCTGGAGCGAGAAGAAATCCGGCTCCTTAAGCGGCTGAATTGCAGTATTGGGAAATTGATCCATAGAAACAGGTCAATAATAGTCATGTGTCCGTCAAGTTATGGCATAGTATAGTTGATAATAACCATAATCTTTCTTATTGGCAAGACAATTTTTGTAATGGCGGGGTAGACAAAAGATTGTGTTTTTAAACAGTTATTCCACTTGGAGCAAGAATGGCCGCGAATAGGGGCCGCAGCCGAAAAATCTTTTCAATCGCCGTAATGGACGGCCAGCCAGACCGTGCGCCGCGTCGGGTTTGTGCGCGAAAGGCGATGCTTTACGTGGGCGGGGATATTCAGATAAGAACCCGGCTTGAGTTCCACGATTTCCGGCACGGCTTCAAATTGAATCGATGCGTCGCCTTCCAGAACGATGAGCCATTCGTTTTCATTCTGGTCGTACCAGAAATCCCGCGGAGAACAGTGCCCCAGCGAAACAATCCGTTCGATACGGAGGTTTTTTGCGCGATGGATCGTGGTGAACAATTCGTCGATAAGTTTTGATGGGATAGCATCGAAGATATTATCAGTGATCATGCCGGTTTCCTTCCGCCAAACAGAGCCGGTTCAAAGAGTTTAACGAGGCAATCCACATCGGCGAAGTTGATTCCTTCCATTTATAATATACTTGGAAGGACGGGCCTTATTAAGCCCCAAGATGGGGATGTAAATTAAGACGACTTGGAAAATCATGCTTTTTTAATCATTACAACCGGCATATTTCCCATCCGCTATTATCGCAATGCACATTTATACCAGCGCCGCCGGAGTTTGTGGGGGGGATTTATGACCTAAACTTATTTGAGAACGGAAAATAATGCCGGCATAAGTCCCATGGTGAATCACTGGTTTCGTGAGGTTGTTCATTACGCAGACCAACTGAGTCCACAGCAGTGGCTGCTGGTCTTGGGAGTGGTGATTATTATCGGCCTGTTTTGCCTGCGGGGATTTGGTTCGCGGTCGCAGTACTAGAAGCCGCTTCAGGTGCGCTGCCAAAGCAGCAAACCGATGCGTCGGAGTATAGAGGGGCATGACAACGTAGAGAATCGAAAACAAGATTATGCAGTATCTCTATCTCTTTGGCAATTTGGATCTTTCGTCAATGAATATTCCAATTCCCGTGGCCTTGGCCATCATGGCGACCATCGGGTATTTAGTGGGCCGGCGAACGCGGAAGTCGACTTCCGAGATGGTCGAACATTCCAAGCGTGAATTGCGTCATGCCCAAACCGTGGCCTCTGAATTGGAAAAAATCTCCTGGGGAATCCGCAAGAGTTTGGCGAAACACCATTCCAATGTCACGCGTTTCAAGGATCGCATCAGCAGGCTCAGCGATCAACATGATGAATCGGCTTGGAAAGAACTTTGCCGGGAGGCCGAGGAGATACTGAAACCCACTTTGAAATTGGCGACGCAGATCGCCAATGCTTACGACGATATCCGCCAACAAAGCGCCAACCTGATGACGTTCACGGAAGTGCGGACGGATCCGCTGACGAACGTAAAAAATCGCCGCGCGCTGGACGACGCCATCCAAGCGCAATTCGCCCTGATGAGCCGATATGATACGCCGTTTTCCATAGTCATGTTCGATATGGATCATTTCAAACCCATCAACGACGAGCATGGACATCTGCACGGCGATAAAATGCTGCAGGACCTTGCCCACTTGCTCGACGAATACGTGCGCGAAACGGATGTAGTGACGCGATACGGGGGCGATGAATTCGTCGTGGTCATGCCGCAAACGGATCTGGACGGGGCCTGCATGCTCAGCGAACGCCTGAGGGCAAAGGTTCAGGAGAAAATGTCAGTGACCATAAGCGGCGGCGTGTCTTCAGCCCAAAAAGGCGACACTCAGGAAACATTGATTTCACGGGCCGATGCCGCATTATATCAGGCCAAAACTTCCGGCCGAAATTGCATTTTTCGGCATGACGGCGAGAATATAGCTCAAGTGCCGGAAGAGGAAGTTCTGAACGTACTATAAAGCCGGTATGTGCGAGAGATAATCAGAATAAATATCATAGCGGCAACTTATGGTTTTCGAATGTCACCATTAACCGCCCGCCTTCTCCCTCCGGCCCCCGGACGCCGATTTCCGGCCCACAGCCCATCAAGCATTTTCCAGCACCCATTGCACCGCGCGGCGGCTTAGTTCCGTGCTGTTTTTCAGGTCCAATTTCCCTTTGATTTTTTCCCGGTGGGTTTCGATGGTTTTGGCGCTGAGTTTTAGTTTTCCCGCGATTTGCTGAGTGGTCAGTCCCTGCCCGATCATTTCGAAAACTTCCAATTCCCGGTTGGATAGA